>NZ_JBEXSH010000041.1:0-20739 GCF_040613555.1 Streptomyces sp. NPDC006265 | reverse complement strand
ACCCCGTCGATTCCGACGGGCAGGTCCGCACGCATGGCGGCGATCGCGTCAACCCGCTCCTGTGCTGCGGCCAGGTCGGCGACGACGTGGAGCCCGGCAGGGGAGTCCGCGGTCGTCTGGATACCAGCTGCGGCCACGGCGGCCAGGGTCTCGGCGTGCGTGGCTCCGGCGGGCAGGAACGATACGCCGTCCAGTTCGACAGCGCCGTAGGCCCAGAACGTCATCTGGAGCCGGTACGGCCGGTCCTTCGCCCTGAGCGTGCCGGCCGTGCCGTTGCGGGGATTGGCGAAGACCTGTGCGTTGTGCGCGGCCCGGATCTCGTTCGCCGTCTCAAACTGCTCCTGTGTAAAGGCGACCTCGCCGCGGACCTCGATGGTGACCGGATCGGTCAGATGCTCGGGGAGGCCGTCGATCTGGCCGATGACATGGCTGATGTTCTCGCCGTGACTGCCGTCCCCGCGGGTGATGATCTCCACCAGACGGCCGTCGCGGTATCGAGCGGCCACGGCAGCGCCGTCGATCTTCGGCTCCACGGTGAACCCGCCCTGCGGCACGTGGCCCAGACGGCGCTGGACCGAAGCACCCCATGCCACCAGGCCCTCGGCGTCGAAGACGTTGTCCAGGCTAAGGAGGCGAGTGGTGTGCGCGACGTCGCCGACGGGCGCTGCACCGTCGCCCACGAGCCCGGTGGGGGAGTCCGGGGAAACCTCGGCGGGATTCTCCTGCTCCCAGGCCTGCACCGACCGACGGAGCTGATCATAGGAGGCGTCGTCCATGGCGCTGTTGCCGTCACCGTAGTACGCCTGCGAGGCTTCGCGCAGCAACTGGAGCGCGGCCTCGTATTCGGTGCGGCTGGACACGGCGAACTGTGCCTGAGCGGCGGGAAGCGTCGTCATGAGGATGATCCTCTCGTAGGGGTCTGACAATGAGGGGCAGTGGCGGGAGGGGCGGTTGGGACCAGATACGCGAGGCGCCGGGTGTGGCTGCCGTGGGTCTGGGGACGGGCCCCGGGCGCTCAACGGGGTGCGGGGTCCTGCTGATCGGACTTGGAAGGTCTGCGGGCCGGCGTTACCGCGTGGCCCTCAACTCTCCTTCGGAGAGAGCACGTCGGCTCCAGCACGGTCACAAACTTCGATCCCGTCGGAGATCCGGAATTTCTGGACGAAGACGCCGTTGTCCACGTAGGCGTACTCGCGGCCCATCTTCAAGATGGTTACGTCCTCGTGGTGGTAAGTGGAACCGTTGTAAGCAGTCCGGACGGCTGTGTCGCCGGTCTTCATGCCCTTGAGATTTGCCATCTTCAGTCCAGAATTGTCGTGCTGCACGGGACGTCATCGAGGCGGCATTCTGCGAGAATTCTCGGCTCTGTGAGCGCGCCGCCGTAACATCAGGCTACACACCGAAATAGCAATAAGCAACACATGGAGTGTCTCGCCCCGCCGGTGTCACGATTCGCTGTCGTGAGTGCGTTCTCCGGCCTGTCCCTCGCAGCGTTGTTGTGGGTGTAGTCGGTGGTCATCGTGTTCCTCATGGGGGGTGCCGTCGGCCAAGCGGCCCACCGGCGTGCAGCAGGGCCGCTGGCCTTCTCGATACAAGGGCGTTCATCTCGGACCGCCCGTTCGCACCCGGCGGCGCTATGGGAGATGGGCCCGGCGGACGGTGACGTCGACGTGAGGACGCGGAGACCGCGCGCCTAGCCGAGGAGTCGTGAAGCCTCCGCGCTCACCAGGGAACGCCGCATCGACGGCTCAGCTTGCAGCAGCAGAGCCACCGTGCGGGAGAGCGAGGAACGCGGCACTGTGCGCAGCAGCACGGAGGCAACGCCCTCTCGGAAGGCGTAGCTCCCGGATGAACCGGGGATTGCACGGAGCATGCCGCTCAGAATCACCTCGGCCAGGTGACTCGCGCACGGAGCCGTCTCGACCGAGCTGTGCACCATCTGCATCACCGGCAAGTGGGGGACGCCTGCCGCCAAGTGCCCCGCGAGACGGAATGCTTCAGGGGAAGCGGTGGCGCGGAAGCGGAGGACCAGGTCCTCAGCAGTGAGCCCCGTCGGGAAGTCGGTCCCTTCGGTCGGGCGTGCGGGCGGAATGAAGGCGACCGCCGCCGGGACCTCGTTGCCGCCGCCGAGGAGAGTGAACCAGTTATCCAGCCAGGGAGAGGCGGGTTCCAGAACAGGCACCGGGATGCTGTCCGCTCTCGTGTCGGAGGGGTTGTCGTACGCCGTGAAGCGCAGTTCGGAGTTGGCGGCTCCGGCGGCCGGGGCACAGATGCGACCGGGCGTCGCGGGCAGCGCAGAGCGCCGCCACATGTGCTCCGGCAGCGGCTGTACAACCGCCACCGGCCGCACTCGCGCCCAGCTGCGCAGAGTCCTCAGCCAGCGTTCACCGGCCGCACCGGGGTGCCACTGCGGGCCGGAGCAGTCGCTGAGCACCAGGGTCACCAGTCGGTCGTCCCCGCCGCCCTGTCGCCCTCGCAGCGTGCCATCGGCCTTGAGAACGGACACCGTCACATTCTGGAAAGAGCCACTCTGGGCCAGGGATTGGCGGAGCCGCCGCAGCAGCGGCCGCCACATTGGCATCGTGGGCCCGGCATCGAAGACAAGCTGGAGGCGATACCGCACAGCGCTGTTCAGGGCTGAGGCTGTGTTCGTCCGTATGGTCACGTCGTCTCCTTGGGGCCTGCGAGGGGGCGAGGCCCGGACCGGACGGAGGGAAAGTCGGTCCGGGCCTCGCGGCCCCGGCCGCCGGGGGGAGTGCCACGGCCAGGGCGAGCCGCACGAAGCGGCTCCTTCGGAATTGGAGGACTGGGGCGGCTTCCCGCCCTCATGACAACCAGAATACATATCGAAAATGGATTACGCAACATCGCGCCTCATCTCCTGGACCGAGCCCGTCACAAGTACCCCACCGATGCTGCCCGTTGCTTCTTCCCTTCCGGCGCACCTGGTCGCCGGAGAAGCCCAGGAGCGGAGGCGCGGCGTTCCGCACGCCGGCCCCCTGCGGCCTCCTACGCCACGCCGTCCTGGGCCTGGCTCTCGACGCGGTGCAGTACGTGGGGGGCGACGAGGTCAGCGCCGCCGTCATCCCACCGCACGGCCTGGAAGGCGTAAGAAGCGGAGCCCTCCGCGATGCCGAAGGTGTGCCCGCAGCGTTCCGTCCCCCGGGCCCGCATGACGACGTGCGTTCCGTCCGCGTAGTAGGTGAGCGCGGGATCGAACATGGTTGCAGGGCGTGTCAGATCAGACGCCAGGGGGCGCGCTCGGATCACGATGTCGGCGACTTTGTCCTCGTCGACCCCGGGGATGTTCATGCGCCGGTCGGGCTCGACCTTCCAGGACAGGCCGGGGAACAGGCGGTTCACCTGCGCGCGGACCCACTGCCACGCCTCGTCCGAAGCCTCCTCGGTGGGCTCGTTCGCAGAGGAGTGCCAGCCCTCGGCGCAGTCCGCGCCCTGTTCGCCGAGGATGGCCATCACCTCGGCGCGAGTGATCTCGTCCGGGAGCTGGGTGCCGGCCTGCAAGCGGTGGACGTACCGGTGAAAGAGCTGAAAGGCCAGAGACTCGCCGTCCAGGTGGTGGGCGTAGACGATCCGCAAGACCGTCCCGTGTCCCTCGGCGTCAGGGACCAAGGTGGCGATTGCGGGCGGCGGTGATGTGTTGATGGCCATGGGAGGGGCTCCGTTTCGTGCAGGGGGTGAGGGTCTAGCGGCGGCCGGCCGCGGGATGCGGCGCGGCCGCCGCGCCGGGTCAGGAGGGCGGAGCGAACTGCCACGGCCAGAACGGCGGGCGGGTCGTGGTGGGGTACAGCACCGGCCGGGCCTTCTGCTCGGATCTCGCCCGCTCGGCGCGCTCTTGTACGACCTCCTCCAGAAGCCGGGGACGGTTGAGGGCGTCGCCGCAGGAGACGGTCACCTGCCGTCCGAGCCTCCACAGCTGGGCGTTCACGGCGCAGCACGCGGCGTTGAGCGGGTCGAGGTCGTTCAGCCACCAGTGGTAGACGGCGGGGTCGGTGCCGAAGAACCGCAATGTGGCGGCAGCTGACCGGGCCATCGTCCCGGTGCCCGCAGCGGGTTCGAGGAACAGGTCACCGGGCTTGCGGTCGGCGGAGAACACCATGTCGCCCATGAAGTTGGTGACGACCCCCGGGGTGAAGAACTCACCGGTGCTTTGCCGTTCGCTGTAGCTGCGCATCCGGGTGATGAGTAGGCCGAGGACATCGTCGGACTCGGCGCGGGCGGTGTCGGAGCAGTACTCCAGCAGACCTGCGCGCAGGAGGATCCGGGCGTAGTCGGCCAGGCCGCGGATGTCGTTGTCAGTGGGGTGGGAGAGCCAGTCGTGGAGCGGGCGGGCGGCCTCGGTCAGGTCCGGGTCGTAGGTCCAGAACGAGTTCCAGCCGGCTCGCAACGTGTCGACGAGCTGTTCGTCATCGAGGGGGAGCAGGAGCGGGCCGTAATCGGGGCCGTCCGGCCGCGAGGGCGCGGAGAGGGCGAGGGTGGCCAGGGTGCCGACCGCGATGGCCCGGTCGCTGGAGCCCCCGCGGTTGGATGTCCACCAGGCATGCGCCGCCTCGGCGATGACGTGGGCGTGGTCCCGCCCGCTTTCGGGCGCCATGGCGCGGCGCATTCCGGCGGGCGGGATGCCATACAGGGTCACGCCGCGCTCCCCGGCCCCTGCGCGATGAGGCGGTCGAGCTCGGCGACAAACGGCGGCAGGAGCGTCCGCTTGCCGCCCGGACGCCGGGAGCCGAAGGGCCGCAGCATGCCGGGGTGACCGCTGGGCTGGAAGTCGCTGTCGATGATCCAGGTCGGATCTCCCGGCATCCGGGACAGGCGGTAGGCGGCCTTGTTGAGCAGCGTGCTGTGCTCGAAGAGGAGGAGTTCGGCGTACCAGCCGATGACGGCTCCGGCCTGGCGCTCCTCAAGCACCGGCACGACACCGGTGTGCTCAAGGGAGTTGTCCTCGTCCGGGACGGTGGTGGTGAACGTCCGGGCGGTGCGCAGCGGAGCCAGGACCCTTTCCGCGGCCTGGTGGGCTTCGGGGTAGCCGATCGGGTCGGCGATCAGGCACCGTCCGGCAAGGGAGAGCGGATCGTGGGTGGCGGAGGCGGGGAGATCCAGCGGGGCGAGCTCTCGCAACAGCGCCTCGTGACCGAGGGTGGCGAGGTACCAGTGCTGCTGAGTACGGGTGTCCGGGGGCATGGTGTCCATGGGGCCCTTCCTGGGGGCGGCGGGCGCTGGCGGATGGTCCGCGCCCAGCGGGTCAGTTCGGGGATGAGGCGTGGCGGCGGGGCCGACCACGGTGAAGGACGATGACGGTGCCGACCGCGAAGCCGCGGGCCAGGCCGAAGACTTCGCCCATGCGCCTGCGGGTCTCCTGGCTCTGCCGCTCACGTCCGGGCACGTAGAAGCCGTCCTGGGTGAGGAGACTGATGATCTTGGCGGTGACCTCGTGGCGGGTGACGTCGAGTGCGGTGACCCGGCCGTGCGTGGTGTATCGGCGGCTGCCGAGGCCGACGAAGGCGTCGTCGGTGCCGAGGGTGAGGATCTCGTCCGGGTTGGTCCAGTTGTAGTCCGTGGCGGACACGCGGTAGTGCTGGTCGAAGGCGAGGATGATCAGTTTCATCGGGTGTGTTCCTTGGCGGCCCAGCCAGGAGCGAGCGCGGCCGCCGGGGCCGCGTTCCTCGCTCGCGGGCAGGCTCAGGCGCGCGCCGCCTCGGCCTCCTCGTCCTCGGCCTTGAGGTCTTCGAAGTAGTCGCGGGCGCTGTCGACCATGTCGGGGACGTTGCACCCGAAGGACTCGGCCGCGTCCAGGAGCGCCGCGAGCATGGCGGCCTCGCGTTCAGCTCCGGCGGCGGCGACGGCGCACAGGACATCGAGCTTCACGGGGTACGCCTCGCTGCGCAGTCCCTCGGCGGCCTGGTGGAGTTCATGGGTGGTGACCCGTCCGTCCGTCAGGCAGAAGACCTGAGCGACCAGATCACCGATCACGCGCTCGGCGCTTTCCTGGTCGTCCACGACCCGGTCGTCGGGGAGGTTGAAGGCGATCTGGGCCATGGCCTCGGCGGCGAGGACGCCGAGCCGTACGCGCTCGGCCAGCTTGGGAACGGGCAACAGGGCCTTGGGGGCCTGCCTGTTGTATGCCTCCAGCGCCGCGTGGGCCCATGCGGCGCGGTCCGCGACGGTGTACTCGCGTGCGGGGGTCATGTTGACGCCGGATTCCGCGGCTGCGGCGAAGCGAGCAGCCTTGCGGTCGGGGATGGTCGTGTCCACGGTTGTTCCTCTGGGTGAGGTTTCCAAGATGGTGGTGTGCGTGAGAGCGAAACGTCGCTCGATCACGAGAATCACACTACATATTGATACCCGAATAAGCAACACACCCGGCCGGGTGACGGGTATCTGCCCATTTCGGGTAGGGGAGCGCGGGCATGCCGAACACCGCCCTGGACCGCTCGGCCCGATTGCGGCCAACGGGCAGGGCATACCTGTGGGTCCCCGGGTGCCGCTGGCGCCTGGCCCCGATCTGTTCCAGTGCGGTGCGCAGCCAGGCGCGCCGGTCGGCCCCCGCAGGGCGCTGCGAGGCGCCCAGCGCCGCGATGCGCCGCTCGAACCCGTCGGCACCGCGGTCTCCGGCGACGAATTTGGCGATCGACCGGGCCGGGAGCACCTGGCCGTCCGGCAGCACGATGACCGTCCTCGCCGTGCTGCGGCCCGTATAAGTCGCGGAAAGGGCCTGGTAGATGACCCCGAGGTGCCCTCGGGGCGAGCCGGCCGTGCGCCCGTCCGGCAGGGTCCGAAGCCGTGCGACGGGGTCCGCGTAGGTGACCACTCCGCGCACGCCGTGGCCAGCGGCCAGACGCAGGGCACCCGCGACGGCGAAGCTCTCCCCGTTGCTCGCCACCGAGGGAGACAAGCACACCCTCGACATTTCCAACGCCTCGGTATACGGCTCCAGCGACGGGAAAACCCTGGTCAAAGCACGGCGGCTCATCGGGACGCCCAGGACGACGACACCCACCAGCAGTTGGCCGTCGACCAGCTGGCCGTCGTCGCCCCCTGCGGCATCGAGGTCCACCAGCCCGAACCGGTGGACCGCCGGAGGCCACCCCGAGAGGTAGTGATTCGCCTGGATGTACTCCCGGGCGGGCATCTCCGCCAGCTCGACCACCTCGTAGCGACGCCGGTCAAAGCCGCCCTGCGACGCATGCACCCACGTCGGCACACCGCCGCTCCACCGCTGAGTCCAGCCCTCGGCGCTGCCGGCAGCCATGGCCTCCCACCGCGCCGGAGCGGGCCCGAGCGGCGCGCTCACCGCTCCTGCCTGGCTTCGGCCCGGGCAGCGAGACGGATCTGGGAGAGGCGCTGCTTCATCTCCCCGATCCCGCCGGCCCCGGCGAGCGGCGCCTGAAGGCCCGGCCAGGACTGCCGGGCGAGGGCCACGTACTTGCTGCCGGCGAGCACCGTCACGTCCGCCGACTCGATGCCGCGTTCCCGGACCTGCGCCTGCACGAAGTCCGCGCTGACGCTGCCGGGGTCGCCCACGGTAATGTCATACGGCTCGATCTCTGTGGACAGATCGAGGAGCCCGTGGGCGGCGGAGAGGATGTACTGGCGGCCACCGTCCTGGAGCAGGGCTTTGGCCGTCTCCCGGCAGGAGCCGTGGAAGGTGCCGACGTACATCGCGCCGGCCGTCACCCGGCGATCCTGTTTGGCCTTTCCGCAGCCGACGACGACGATCCGGAACCTGCCCGCGCCCTCGGCGCGGGCCCGCTGCCAGCCGTCCTCGGTCAGAGCACCGCCCCAGACGTCCAGCGCGTCCCGCGTCGCCTCCCGTCCACAAAGGACGTCGCGGCTCTGATCCAGGCCGACGTAGCCGGCGTCGGCGAGGGACGCCAGGGTCCGCAGGTTGACGGACTTGGGCAGCAGCCCGATCGGGTCCCTGGCCCCGGCGAGGAGGGCGCGGCGCTGGGCGGGGGTGATGCGGGGTGTGAAGGCGCTGGCCGTACGCGGCCGGTCCGGTGCGCCGGGCGACGTGGCCGTGGCGCTGTTGCGGAGATGGTCGGTGGTCATCGTGTTCCTCGTGATGGGGTCGGCGCCGGCTGGGTGTCGGCCCAGCGGGCGGGCAGGGTGGTGTCGCCGTCTTCCTGGCGGCGCTGGTCTTCCAGGTCGGCGGCGCAAACGCGGCTGCGGTGCCACTGCTCGGCGGCGTGTCCGCTCGGCCGACGGCACCTTTGTCGGGGCGTGGCTTTGCACGTGGGGCAGGTCAGGGACGCCGGGCAGGTGTCGCCGATGTCCTCGCCGTCGCAGAAGGCGCAGGGCGGGGCCGTGGCCGGTAGTACGCGCCCGGCGACGTCGACGAGGAGACCGGCCGCGCGCCAGGCGCGTTCCTCGACTCCCGTCGACGGCGGCCCGAAGCTCTGGCGGTTCACGCCCCGCCTGTCTCAGCTGCCGGATCCGCGCGGACGAAGGACTCGCCCTCGGGCCAGATCACGATGATCTTGTGGTGGGACAGGAACTCCTTGGCGACCCGGCCCGGCTCAGCGGTGAACAGAAGTGCGCGGCGGGCCGGGGAGAAGAACCGCGCGCAGTCGCTGATCACTCCGTAGGCGGCGATGAGCGCGCCGTAGTGCGATCAGTGACAGGCCATCACCACCTCTCCGGCAGCCGCGTCGAAGAGGTCGGTGGACGCCAGGACGGGATCCGTGACGACGCGGTGCCGTAGGACACGGTGTCCCTGGGCCGTCAGGTGGAAGAGGTAGGCGGTCAGGACCGCGTTCTCGGAGCGGTCGGCCTCCTCGTCGTTGGCTCGGCCGGGCTGGGGGCGGGCAGGATCGGAAGGGGCCAGGTAGGAGACGTGCGGACGGTCGGTGGTCATGGTGTGAGCGCTTCCGGAGTCGGGTGATGCGGCGGCGGGGCGACAGCGCGGCGAGAGCGTCCTGAATAGGGAGGGTCAGTTGGGCGGCAGGACGGTGGTGGGGCGCATCCGCCGCGGTGCTGGGGGGCGGCGGGATCCCGGCGCGGGTCTCGGGCGAGAAGACCTGAACTGGCTGAGGCCATCGCGGCGGGGACCTGGCTGCGAGGGACAAGCGCTAGCCCAGCGCGCACCTGCGGGTGGGGGCGGGACCAGCCGCGACGCTACGTGACCGGCCTGTCCAGGGCTGGTTGAGGGCAGGCCGTAGCAGTCAGCTTCGATCACCACCGCTCGGCGGCAGCGGTGCCGCCCAGTCAAGCTTTGAGTACCGCTGGCTGACCTCGCGCGCCGAGTACGTGACCGGACGCCGGTCCTTCTCGTGGACCGTGACGACGATCCCGTCCGGAGACTCTTCGAGCCCACTGACCCAGACGTACTGGAAGTAGCCGCCAGCGGCGCTGTAGTGCATGAGGCGGTCCCGAGGGCCGACCGGGGCCTGGACCGTGCCGCCGGTGTACCGCTTGTAGGGCACGAGGACCTGCGGGACCCCTTCCGGCTCGGCCAGGGCGCGATCGGTCAGCATGTCGGTCACGTGCTCCCTGATCAGCGCGTACAGGGTCCGGGGCGGCGGGTTCTCTGTCGCGAGTGCCACGAAGGCCAGTCGGAGCCCTTCGTCGTCCTGGGCAGGCGGGGTTTCGCGGGTGTCGGCGAGGGCGAGGACGTCTTCGGCATACCGGTGGGCGATGCGTCCGCGGTGCAGCTGCGCGGTGGCGGGGGAGTTCGCGGCGACGCACGCAGGACAGGACAGGGGAGCGTCGGTGACGCGCGCCGGGTCGAGCTTCTCGTAGTGGTGGACGACCGAGTACCGGCCTGCGTCGCACGCCACGTCAATCATGAAGCCGGTGTGGCTGTTGAGCAGGCCCTCGTGAACGGCGCCGTCGTGGCCGATGAGGTTCTTGTGGTCCATCTCGTCTCGACCGCCCCCAGGGGCGGTGTCCTCGCCTTCGGTGTGTACGTCGGTGGTTGGCTGGACGACTTGTGGTCCGGCGGCACGGGCGCGGTGCGCGGTGTGGCCCCGCGCCCATGCCGTCCGGCTCATTCGCTCAGGTAGAAGGTCACGCCGCGGCACACGAAGCGGACCGGCCCCGTCGCGTTGATGGCCAGCTGGTACGCCTCCTCCTCGGAGACCGAGCCCGGCTCCGTCACGATCTCGTCGAACCGGGTCTGGCCCTGGAGGTAGCGGATCAGCTCGTACTTGGCCTCCGATCCGTCGAGCGGGATCGTCGACCCACGTGGAGGGTGGAAGTCGGTCAGTCCGCGCCCGATCCATCCGGCCGAGAGCTGGACCGGCGCGGGGAAGGGAACGCGGTGTGCGAGATGTCGGGCGACGGCCTCGTGGGCGCGCTGGTCCCACATTCCGTTCCAGACGTCGCTCGCGTTCTGTGCCTCCTCGTCGTACGCGGCCAGAGCCCGGCGCATGTTGAGGTACTCGTTGCCCCCGCGGAAGTGCCGGGAGGTGGCCCAGTTGCCGTCCGCGTCGAAGCCGTCGTCCATCGACTGCCCGTCGTGCTGGCGGCCGACCATCCAGTGCCCGGTGGACTCCTCCACGCCGAGCCATACGCCCTCGAAGGAGCCGCGCCACGCGCGCCGCGCCTGGTGGACCACGGTCCAACCCTGGTGCTGTCCACTGGTCTTGATGCGCATGCGTGTCTCCTGGGCCTGTCTCGTCGGTAGGGGAAGGCGCGGGGCGCTCAAGCCGGGAGGCGAGCACCACCAACAAGCATCACGGTACACATAGAAATCAGAATAGGCAACGTTCGCTTTTCTTCGTTGGAGCGATCCGCGCCCGCGGGAAGCCGGAGCCCGTCAGGACAGGGGTGGAGAACTCCCTTTCTCCGCAGCACGGCTGGTGCCCGGCCGCAGGGAGGGGTAGGCGTCGGCCAGGACGTCCTCGGCGAGAAGGACGGGCGGGCGCGAGTAGACGAGTGACTCCTCGCCGTCGCCGGACTGCACAACGGCCAGATCCGCATGCCTGTCCGCAACTTGGTTCAGGGCTCGGCGGAGGTCGGCGGTGCAGGTGAGAAGGAGCCGGCCGGGCCCCAGGGGGTCGGAGGCGAGCCGCGTCAGGCTGATGGAGCGGGCCGCGGGGCTGGCGGTCCGGGCTGCGAAGTCCAGGCTCGCGTACGCCTGAACGGGCGCGGGGCAGTGGCGTCCGGCCGTGCGGCGCAGCGCCATGAGGTGGCTGCGGTCGGCTGTGCGGTCGGCGGGCGGCTCGGGGTCGAGCAGGTGAAGGGCGCGGAAGGGGTTGGAGAGCTCGTCCTCGATGTTCGCGGCGGTGTGGTCGCCGGGCGCGTACATGGTCACCAGGCAGGCGATGTCTGACGCGAGTACCGACGCGGCCGGGGTCTTGTGGCCGGCCGCTTCGGCGGCGGCCGCCAGGCGCCCCTGCAGCGCTGCGCGGCTGGACCGGCTGAGCGGGGAGTATCCGAAGAGATGCCGCCAACTGGGCACGTGGCACTGTTCGGCGCTCACCAGCCACCAGTGCAGCAGCCACAGGCTGGCGTCGAGTTCAAGGTAGGGGTCGG
Organism: Streptomyces sp. NPDC006265; assembly: GCF_040613555.1. Taxonomy (NCBI): domain Bacteria; kingdom Bacillati; phylum Actinomycetota; class Actinomycetes; order Kitasatosporales; family Streptomycetaceae; genus Streptomyces; species Streptomyces sp. NPDC006265. The sequence goes on along the minus strand of NZ_JBEXSH010000041.1, from coordinate 9,246 downwards.
CACCGGTTTCGTCGTCCAGGAGCCAGTGGGCGCGGTCGGTGGGGACCAGGTCCTGGCCGTTGCGGGCGGCCAGCCCGAAGGCCTGGGCCCAGAAGGCCATGGACGGGACCATGCTCTTGCCGACGCCGAGCACGACGGTCGCGTCGGGGCGGCGCAGGGCGGTCGGGTCCTGGCGCAGGGCGTCGTAGACCTTGCGGAGCCACCCGTAGCGCGGTGGGTAGCCACGGTGCCGGCCGAAGGCGGGCAGGCAGCCGGTCATGGCGGTGCGGTTCGACACTGGGGTCCTTTGCTCAGTCGAGGGAGAGGGGGCTGCGGTCGGAGAGGGTGAGCCGGGCGACAAGACGCGCGAGGGGATGGGCCCAGTCGGCCGGGGCGTTGGGGATGAGGAAGTCTTCGCTCCAGGTGGTGCCGTCACCGATGAGCGGCTGGCTGGTCAGCCGGACCTGCCTCGGGCCGGCTGCGGCGAAGGAGAGGTCGAGTTCGTAGGACCGGGTCTCGGTGTCGATGTGCCAGGAGAGATCGCCCTCGGTGTCGGGGCATCCGCAGGTCAGCGTGTACACGCGAGTGCGGCTGGGAGCGGGCAGGACGGCGCGCAACGCCCGGGCTACGGCCTGGGTTTGGCTGTGGTCGTGTGATTCCGCCATGGTTCCTCCTTCCGGCCCGGCCCACGGATGTGGACCGGGCGAGGTGGCTACCTGCTGGCCATGAGGGCGTCCAGCAGTTGGTCGGTGGTGTGTGTGGCGATCGCGAAGCCGATCAGCTTCTTGACGTCGTCGCGGTGGCGGGCCATGTCGCGCGCCTGGGCGAGGGTTTCCTCGGCCAGGTCGGGCTGTGCGAGGACGTCTCCGCATCCGACGAACGCACGGGGGCCCAGTTCCCAGACGAGGGCGTTGACGGCGGCTCCGGCGGCGGCAAGGGGGTCGAGTTCGAGCATGACCCAGCCGCGCTCTGCCGGGTCCTCTCCGCCGCGGCGCAGTTCCTGCGCGGCGGAGCGGAAGAGTCCTCCGGTCCCGGCGGCCGGCTCTAGCGCCCACTCGCCGCGTCGGCGATGCCCCCCTGCGCCGCTGTCCGCGGTAAGTACTGCGGCGAGAAGATCGCTGATGTCGGGCGGGGTGTGGTACTCGCCGAGGCTGCGCCGGGAGTGGTGGTGGCGCAGGCTTGTGATGACCCAGGAGATGAGGTCGATCCGGGACCGCTCGGCGGGGTCGGTGTCTCCCGTGTGCCGGAGGACTCCGTGGCGCAGCGCGGCAAGGGCCACGGCGCGCACGCCCGCGAGATGGGTGTCGTGGAGGTCCTCCCTGGTCCAGTCGAACAGCGGGCGGGCGGTGGTCCACAGGTCGGGGCGAAGGCCGTAGTAGTAGTTGGCGCTATCAGCCAGGCCGCGGACCAGGACGCGCGGGGGCTGCGCGGCGATGTACGCGGCGATCGTGTCGGCGGCCGCGGCCCCGGGGGACTTCTGGGGCCACAGGGCAAGGGCGGCGACGACCCCTGCGGGGATGTCGAGCCGGCTGCCGCCGGCGGCGTGCCAGGCCTCGGCAACCGCTTCGCCGAGGACGGAGCCGGGGCTACGGCTGACAGTGATCGGGGGACACTCGGTCGTACCGGCGTGACGGGCGCAGCTCGGATCGGTGCAGTTCCGGTCCCCCCGGGTGAGCACCTGATCGACGGCCCCGGTCACGAGGGCAGCGGTGGATTCAGCGGACATGGAGGCTTCCTGGGGCGTGAATGTGTTGAGGTCAGGGAGTTGAAGGAGGGCGATCCGTGCCGTGCGTGTCGGCTCGGACTCGTGCCGACCCCTGCGCCGGCCCCGGAGTCGGGGAGCGGTGGGGCTCTGCGGCGGGTGTCGGCGTCGGTTGCTCCGGCGCCGACACCCGGCGACTCCTACAAGCGCATGTGGTCCAGGGAGGTGCGCTCGGCGCCGACCCCGTACTGACGGCGCTCCGGGTGGTCGCACGGCCGGGCGTCGCCGGACTTCTCGCCGCGGAGGTGCACCCGGAGGAGGTCGTCGAGTGTCCGCACCGGCGTCCACAGACGGCCGGTCGAGCACTCCCCGCAAGAGGCGGAGACAGCGGCCTCGACGTGACTGGCGAAGCGGAGATCGAGGCGGTGCGCGTTGACGGACAGTCGGGTGTAGGTGTGGCTTCGGTCCCGGTGGGACACCTGGACGAGGTAGTCGGCCACGAGGTCGCCGAAGCTAGCCCGAGCGCTCGCCAGCATCCGAGCCCAGGCGTCAGGCTCGTGGTCGCCTCGGAGGAGTTCGGCGAGCGGGTCACGGCTCGGCGTCGATCCCTCGGCGCTCGCGGGGCAGTTCGGGCAGATTGCGAACCGCCTGCCCTCGGCGTCACGACAGGTCGACAGGCGCTCTCCGCAGCAGTTGCAGTGGTGCGCCAGACGGCCCTCGCGGCTGGCGAGCCGGACGCGACAGATGAAGCACTTCAGTCCTCCCGTGCTCGGGTCGTGCGGGCGGCGGGGGGCCGGAGGGGCGGTTGATATGTGGGCGGAGCACGGCGACATGGAGGCGTTCCTCTCGGGATGACTGGGTGAGGCGGTCAGTGAGCGGCGGCCGCCCGGCAGAGGAGGCCTGCGGGGCGGCCGGGCCAATCAGGCGTTGGGCAGTGCGCCCGGCGCGGCGGCGTACATCACGCACGCGGGCATGGAGTCGCGCAGATCGGGGCCGCGCTTTCTGCGCCTTCCGCGAGGCTGAAGCCCGCACTTGAGACGCTCTTGACCGTCGCCGAGCTGCCTCAACACCGTGTTGGCGCAGTCTCCGCAGACGGCGGGCGGGTTGTCGAGATCGGCACTGAGGAGCGGCATCCGGGACGCGGGGTGCTCACCGCGGTCGAGGTACATCCGTATCGAGCCGCGGGGAGGGTACGTCGGGTCCGGGGCGGGTATCAGCGGCGTGGTCATGGCGAAGGTCCTTCCTGACGGGATCGTTCGTGGGGCTCCGGCACCGCGGGCGGCGGTGCCGGGGCGCTACTTGGCCTTGCGCTGGTCAACCCGGTGGGCCTGGGATGCCGCGCGCATGACCTCGTCGAAGTCGAAGCCGAGGTTCTGGGCGTAGGCGCGCAGATCGTTGAGCAGCACGTGCAGCGCCTTCGAGAAGGTGGGGTAGGGGTCGTCTGCCATGTGCACTCGGAGGGCGGCAGCGGCGTCGCTGGCGTGCACGTACACGTCGAAGAGGTGGTCCCCGGCGGCCGAGTCGTCCGTGTTGTAGATCGGCGTGACCGACGGGTCGAGGTTCGGCATGGCGACCAGGGGGCGTTCGTCGAGTCGCGCCTTCGCGTCGCCGTCGAGGCAGCGTTCGACGTCGGCGCGCATGTGACTGGCCAGGTGCATCACGTCGGTGGTGACGTCCACCAGGGTCAGCCAGACGTCGGCCCAGCCCCTCCGGTAGGCGAGAAGGGCGGCGTCTACCTTTACCTCGTGGACGACAGCAAGCATGGGAGGACTCCAGAGCAGTAAGGGGTTTTGTGCGGCGTGGACTTGGGGGTCCGCCAGCGATGCCATCAATCTACATACTGAAACATGAATACGCAACATCTCGGGTGGTCGTGAACGTCTTCGGGGCCGCCCTCAGCACGGTGGGCCGGGCGATCACCTGTCCGGGCCACCATCCGAGTTCTCGGATATGCGGCGCACCGGCCGCGGCACCGGAGCCTTCCTATTCGCCGGAGCCCCCGCGCGCCCGCCGCTCGGCCGGCGGCTGCCGGCGCGGCATCGTGCTGACGAAGACCAGGAGCGCCCCCAACGCCACCCCGGCCGCAATGATCGCGCCGACAAGGCTGGCGGGCTCCAGTACCCATACGCTGTCCAGGGCGACGACTGCGCTCGGCGTGCCCCGGCGCAGCGCCCATCGGCACCATGGGCTCGGGCTCTTACCGCCGACAACCGGCATCGGTTCCTCCTTGGTTCTGGATGCCGGCCGACACCTGCATCCGAGCGTGGTTTCGGTGGCCTGGGAGGGCAGGCGTCCCGGGCCTTGATCGAGTCAGGCGCGAAACTGCTCCCCGTCGAAGTACGTGCCACGGGGCATCCGGGTGTTGGGAAGGACGCCCGAGACGACCGGGGAGGTAAGGCGCGGGACGTCGACGAAGGTCGTGTATCGGTCCAGGAGCCGGGCGGCCACCCGGGTGTCGCCCCATCGGTGCCCGACCGCGTTCAGGGGGCCGAGGGCCACGTTCAGGCCGTTCATGATGGAGAAGCCGAGACCTTGGTAGTAACTCTCCAGCTCCGGGAAGCAGTTGAGGGTCAGGAGCCCGTAGCCGGCGCGCGTGAAGCGGCGTACGGAATGCCGGATGAGTTCGGCCCCGATGCCTCGCCCGCGCTGCTCGGGGGCCACGGCAACCGCGGTGATGATCGCGGTCCGCTCCGCCAGAAGGTGCGCCAACGGTACGTCGATGCCGGGATGGTCGAAGAGCCACAGCGGAACGCCTCCGATGAGGACGCCGAGCGTGTCGCCTTTATCGCTTTCGGCCACGACCATCAGGGCCCGGAAGTGGGAGAGGGGCCCTTCCTGAGGTAGGGACAGGTTCGGCCGGACATCCTCGAACGCGTCGGGATCGTCGGGGTTCACGTCGGCGAGGAGCCGCATGACGGCGTCCGCGTCGGTGGGCGCCGCGTCGCGGAGGGTGATGCCGGGCAGGCGTGTGCGGGTGGTACCCATAGTGACTCCTGGGGCGATGTGGGCGCAGTGTGTCGCCTCTGGGGCGGCGGAAGGGAGGGCTGCCGGAGGGGGCTCAACGGCGACATTGGTCACGCCGGAAGGTGGGCGAGATTCGAGCTCTGGCCGCTGTCAACGGGCATCGAATCGTTCTCGGAATCGGGATGTCGGCTGGTACCTGCGTCCGTGGTGTACTCCCTGGCCGGGCCATGCTCCTGGGAGGGAGGGGTGCAGTCAGACGAGTGGGGGCGCTGCGGAACTGCGGGACTTCACTGGCGGTGGGCAGCTTGCCTACGAATGCGTCTGGGTGTGTTGGGACTCCGTGGCGGTGAGATAAGACTCCAGGCGGGTGATGCGTGCTTGGATCTCTCTGCGGAGTTGGAGGGCGGCCCGTAGGTCGCGCTGGGCGGAGGTACGCCGGTCGGGGGTTCGGTACTGGGCGTATGCCCGGTCGGCGTCGGAGACGCAGTCGGGGTCGGCTTCGTGGACGGCGAGGACCGCCCGGATGACGTTGTGTGTGCTGATGGTGACCAGCGCGGAGGCAGGCTTCGAAGCCCAGTCGCCTGCACGGATGCTGACGGGAAAGTCAGTGGTGTCACCGCCACGTGCCAGGGTCAGGCCGGGGGATTGGACCTCCAGCCCGTCGATGGTGAGGATCGGGTCGTGCCTGACCGGTGTTCCGTTAGGGAGCGGTCGGATGCTTCCGCATCGGCCGAAGGTCACTCCAAACCGAGTCGGAAGGAGGGCGCGGACCTTCTCCGCCCCTAGGTTGATGTCGCCCCAGTTGTGGTCGTCGTACGCGGGGGAGATAGCCACCATGCCAGCAACCCCGTTGCCTTCGACCGCATACACGTTCGCGGCCGCCGGACGCCGCACCATGGCCAGGCCCGGGTGGGTGGGCTCCAGACGCTGGATGCGGACGGGTCCGAGGATCGTGGTGACGGTAGTGGTCTTGGTCATGCGGGGCTCCTGAGGCGAGGCGCAGTGCGTCGGGGTGGCGAGAGGAGGGAACCGTCGGAAGGTCCGAAAGCGGTGTCCACGGGCATGGTGGGCACGGGCGAAATCCGGGCTCATGGGCCCGGCCGACCGAAGCCGAAGGGCTGTCGGGCGGCCAGGAGAGCTGCGCGGACGGGCGTTAGTAGATGTGGCGGCCATCGGGAACTGTCCGGCCGATCAAGCGCCAGGGCGGGCCATCGTTCAGGACGCCCATGGGGCACCGGTCCGGCTTGTGGGTCGACAGGTCGGCCTCGATGGCCGTGTACCAGTGCCGAGTGAGCGGGCACCGCGTCCCGCGTGCGCATCCCGGCCGCTCCGCGACGAACACGTGGTAGACGTCCGGCGAAGTGGGGAGGGACTGGCGGAACGCGTCCGAGATGCGCTTGCCGTAAGCCGACGGGCTCTCGCTCTGGTACCGCCCCCACACCTGGATGCCGTAGACGAACTGGGTCTGGCCGTCGCGGTCGAGCCGCCAGCGCAGCACGGAGCCGTAGCGCGGGTTGTCGGGGGTGGACTCGTCCGCACCCGCGGGCACCGCTCCGGTCATGTCGAGGACGGTCTGGCCGGTCCCGGTGAACGCCTGGGGCACAGCCAGCGCCCAGTATGAGGAGGCATGCTTTCCCCACGGATGCAGCCTCCGCCGCCGGGACTGCGTCCCAGCCTTACGGCGCTTTATGAGCGGCTTGTTCCGTTTCATCTCTCTCGGTCCCCCGGATGCGCTGAGACGGCGCGACGCCTGGAGCGGCGCTCGTCAAGTGGGTTGGTTTGGCGGGGCGTTGGCCCGACCTGAGAATGACAGTACACAATGAAACAGGAGTACGCAACGTTCTAAGGAGTGCTGTCCCCACCGCGCCGGGCGAGGTCCGCACCCGCCTGGAATCGGTCCCAGGCCAACCGGCTGTCGACCGCGTCCTCGATCGCTCTCCAGACCAGTCCTCGCGCGGGATCCTCCGGAACGTGGGGCTCTCCGCGGTTGCCCCGGATCACCGTGACCGTGTCGCCGACCGGCCGACGGGACCTGTGTACGAGAATGCAGGTGGGCGTCCCGTGGCCCGGGATGTAGGCCCCGGATGTGTCGATGATCCAGCGCGCGTCGAAGCGGGGCAGGAACTCGGTGACGTACCGCTTGCCGAACTCCCTCTTCATGAACGAGTTCGCCGTCAGCTGTGCCACGAAGCCGCCTGGGACGGCCAGGTGCTCGAGCATCAGGGCTGTGAAGGGCAGGGCCAGCGAGTACTTGCCGGCCGCCACCTGCGGGTACGCGGCGCGCACCTGGTCGCGGACGGCGGGGTCCTTCGGGGTGATGTACGGGGGGTTGGCCACGCACGCGTGGTAGGCACCGGCGGCCAGCAGGGGCTCGGTGCGGTCCAGCAGGGAGTCGGCGGCGGCCACGTTGACGGGCCACGACGCCGGGACGCGGTCCAGGCTCACGCCGAGGACGTGCGCCGAGCTCGCCAGGAGCCGGTAGGCGGTCAGCGCGGCGGCGTACGCGTCGAGGTCCACGCCCGCCACTGCGGCGAGCGCCCGCTCGACGGCTCGCGGCCCGTGCCCGACCGGAGCGGGCCTGCGGCCGCGGATCGGCGGGACGCGGGCCATGTGGAACGCGGCGACGGCGATGTGCCCGGTGCCGCAGGCGGGGTCGATCATCCGGACGCCGGCTGGCCCCCACTCCTCCATGGCCGGCTCCAGCGACAGGCGCAGCAGGAGACGGGCGACCCAGGGCGGGGTCTGGCACAGGGCGCGCCCCTTGCGGGCCTCCTCGGACAGCAGCTGGTAGGTGTCGCCGAGCGCGTAGCCGTCCACGCGGTGCTCACCTTCCAGGTCGGGGTGTCGGTCCCAGAACTCGTCGATGGCGGCCCAGGCGGCCGCGCCGAGCGGCTGCTCCCATAGCGGCAGTACGGCCGGATCGGAGAGTGGGGCGAGCGCGGGGTGGCAGTTGGCGAGGCTCTCCAGGGACTTCAGAAGACCGCCCGGGCCCGGCGGGCGGTCGTGGGCCGGGGCCAGGACGTGGTCGTGGGCGTGCCGGGCGAGGGCCGCGGCGTGGATCCAGAGGGCGGCCGTGCGCCGGTCGCCGGTGTCGCGCGTGACTGTGGCGGTGAGCTTGTCGTAGGCGCCGGGTGGCAGGGTGCCGGTGGTCATCTTTCCTCGCAGGGGGTTCGGGTACTACTGGCTGTCGGTCATCGCGGCCCAGACATGGGCGAAGGCGGGGCGGGCCTTGTCCTGCACACCGGCGGGGGCGGTCACGTAGAAGTCCTCGAACGTCCCGTACGTCTTGGAGTCCGGGCGGACGCGGGTGCGTACGCGGGCGATGCCGGTGGCGTGGGCGTCCGTGGAGTGCTCAACCGGGCGGTTCAGCGCCGTGGCCGCGGTGGTCAGGAAGGTGCCGGCTTCGGTGCGGCTGCCGGTGCGGACGGTTTTCACCGACCGGTAGACGGTGCCCTTGATGCCGTTGTCGCGGCATTCGGGCTTGGCGCATCGGTCGCCGTGATCGGTCTTGCACTCGGGCCGGCGGCCGGCGGTGTAGACGCGCTGCACCCGGTAGACCGCCCAGGGCTCCTCGTCGAGCCGGGCGTCGAACTGGCCGAGCGCCTCGGTGTTCTGGTCGTCGGTGACCCGCCTGAACAGGGTGTCGTCCTTGTAGAGGGAGCTGTTGTTGTTCAGGGCCATCGACAGGTACTCCAGGCGCAGCACGCGCGCGGCGAGGTCGGGGTACTTCCGCAGCCGCTTCAGGTGGTCCGGCTGCGGCGAGCACACCCCAGAGAACGGACAAACAGGACAATATGACTTGGACATGTCGATCCCGAGGCGGTCCTTGACGTAGCCCTGCACGTCCTTGCGGCCCCAGCCGAGCCGCAGCAGCGGGTAGTCCAGAGCGAAGGTCTGGCGGCCGGCCTTTTCGTTGCGCTCGGCCTGGGATTTGTTGGCCTTGACCGCGCGCTTGCGCTCGTCGGCGTTGTAGCCGAACAGCTTGCCGACCGTCTGGCCGCCGGCCTCCCGCAGTTGGAGATCATCAATGGCGAAGGCCTTGAACTTCTGCGCGCACTTGTGCCCGCCCGCGTACTGCGGAACTGTGCCGTTGGCCTCCAACTCGTCCATGAGGGTCCACTGACCGCGGTCGAAGACCTTGCCGGGATTCGTGGTGTCGGAGAGGACCTGGACGCCGGCGGACTCCAGGTGGCCGGCGCGCGCGACCTGCGTGTACCGGATGCCCTTCTCCCGCAGCAGCGGCAGGACATGGTTCTCGACGTCGGAAATCGTGTCGGGAAACTCGAACCCGGTCATCGCCGTCACGATCGAGAAGTCGGAGAAGTCCTTGGCGACCCCGAAGGCGGTCGGATCGTTGATGATCGCCAGGGCCAGCGCCGTCGAGTCGACGCCGAGACCGAAGTTGAGCGACTTGTGCTTCGTCGCGCGGAAGGATTCCAGAGCATCCGCCGAGGCGACTTCGGCCTGAGCCGGCACGCCGGAGGACGACGCTGCGGGGCCGGCCTTGTCCAGGTCGGTTTCGAACAGGGCGAGGGAAGTCATGGGCGTACCTGTGGGGAGGGGACGGGCCTGTTGCGCTGGCACAGGCACCACGATTCAAG
>NZ_JBEXSH010000040.1:0-20766 GCF_040613555.1 Streptomyces sp. NPDC006265 | reverse complement strand
GGTGACGACGAGGTCCAGCCGGGCCAGCACGGACTGCAGCTGCGCGGGCGTCGCGCTCAGATGCCAGTCGTGCGTGTCCAGCCGGGTCTCCAGCTCCAGGCGGCCGCAGTCCTTCGCGGCCAGCCAGCGCGTCACCTCCTCGGCGACCTGACCGTGCCGCCGCAGCTGCCCGTACTCGTGCTGCCCGTGCGCGAGGATCACCCCGACGACGGGCCGCGCCGGTACGTCCGGGGCGCGGGCCGCGAGGTCCTCCACCGGCTCGCTGTCCGGCCCGTCCCGTGGCAGCACCCGGTGGAAGCCGGTCACGGCGGGACTGCCGGGGTCGATGACCGAGGTGCCCACGGCGATCCGCACGCAGTGCGCGAACCGCCGGTGCAGCTCCTCCACCTGCGGTCCGTGCAGCGGGCCGCACACGAACACCAGGTGGGTGTAGTCCTCCGGCCACAGCCGGTCCAGATGCAGCGCCTCCGGACGGAAGCGGGGACTCCAGGCGACGTCGTAGGGGATGCCCGTCCCCCGCATGACGTCCTCCACCCGGCGCAGGGCCAGCACGTCCCCGGCGGTCGCCTCCCTGTCCCGGAAGCTGAACCACCCGGTGAGCAGCACCCTGCGCGGTCGCTTGCCCTGTTGTGTGTGCACATGCCCTGAGTGCCCGCCCCTGGGGAAGACATTCAGGGCATTACGCACATTTACCGTGCGTCACTGGGCGTAGAAGATGGCGTCCGCCCGGTCGGTTGCGGTGCTCACCGCCTGCACGTTCAGCAAGTACTCCCAGTGGCGGACGTATCGCCCCGGGTAGTTGGACGACCCGTACGACACACCGGCCGGGTCCGCGAGTCCGGCGCGCTGCCGGAAGGTCGCATCGGACGCGAACTGGGTGCTGCCGTCGTTGTTCTCCAGCCATACCTCGAAGTTCCTGTGCCGCAGGTAGCAGCCGGGGAAGTTGGCCGACTCCAGGGAGACGGTCCCGCTGCCGGTGAGGCCCGGCACGACGCGGAACTGCGAGTCGGCGAGCTGGGTGACGCCGGCCTCGATCCGCGCCCGGTAGTCGTAGTGCCGCACGAACCGGTCCGGGAAGTTGTACGAGGAGAAGCGCTGCGGGGTGATGCCGTCGGCAACGGGAATGCCGAAGTTCGTGGTGCCGTCGGCCTTCCAGTAGACCTTCTGCACGCGGTGCGGCGGTTGGGGTCGTTGAGCGGTCACCGCTGATGTCCTTGTAGCTGCGGTCGTGGTAGACGAGGATGTCGCTCTTGCCGTCCTCGGAGACGGTGAAGGAGTTGTGGCCCGGGCCGTACTGACCGGTCGCGGCGCTGCTCGTGAAGACCGGGGTGGCGCTCTTGCTCCACGATGCCCGGCTGAGCAGGTTGGCGCTCGCGGAGGCGGTGAGCATGCCGGGGCAGCAGTTGGCGTCGGTGGCGCTCGCGGAGTACGTCAGGAACACCTTGCCGCCGTGCTGGATGACGGCCGGGCCCTCGTTGACCTTGCACCCGGCCGTCTCCCAGGAATAGGTGGGCCGCGACAGCAGCACCGGAGTGCCGGTGATCGTCCAGGGGTTGGCCGTTTTCGCGAGGTGGACGTCGGTGTTGTTGTTCACCGACGGGTCGCGCTGCGCCCAGGCCAGGTAGCGCACGCCGTTCACGGTGAACGTCGTCGCGTCCAGCGAGAAGCTCTCCCACTGGGTCTTGATCTGGCCGTTCTCGGTCCAGGTGGCGGTGAGCGGGTTGGCGCCCGTGCCCTCCGGGACGTACATCCGGATCGCCCACACGTCGTCGGTGGCGCCGGCCGCGAAGTACACATACCACCTGCCGTTGATGAAGTGGATCTCCGGCGCCTAGTGCCGCGGCAGGCAACGTTCGCCCCGTCGCGACGCCCGGCACGCTCCCCCAGGCTCTCGACTCCGCTCGAGCAGGGGGTACCCCCACTCGCCGCACCGGCCGAAACCCCGAGTACGTCCAGTACAAGGGCTTCCGGCCGGCACGCCGAGAGCACGCACCAAACGCCGCTCCTCAACGGGCAAACGTCGCCTGCCGCGGCACTAGATGTGGGCCCCCCTCACACCGCTGGCGTGCTTGGTCCAGATGGTCGTCTCGGGGGCCGTCTTCAGCCCTTGGACCGTGGTCGCCCGGCGCAGCACGATGCGGTCGGACTCGGGGACGGTCGCGGTGAAGTAGTAGTAGTCGTCGGTGTGTCTGAAGATGTGCGGGTCGGCCCGCTTCTCCGCGAACGGGTTGGTGTAGGTGGCGGCGGGGGAGTCGGGCACGGCGGCCTGCGCGGGCGCGCCCGCGCAGGCAGGTCGCGAGGGTGACGAGGACGGCCATGGGTCTCGAGGGAGTTCTCCGGGGGATCAGGTGGTGGGGACGAGGCGCCACTGCTGGCAGGTGTTGTTCAGCCAGGACCACTGCCGTACGTCGGTGCCGTCGGCGGTCCCGCAGTTCGCGACGTCGGCGACCTTGCCGGTGCTCTCGTTCACGATCCGGACGTAGTCCTCGCTCGCCGTGTACACGAGCCGGTAGCGCTGGCAGGCGTTGTTCAGCCAGGACCACTGCCGCAGGTCCGCGCCGTCGGCGGCGGAACACCCGGCGGTGTCCAGCACTTTGCCGGTGGCGGCGCTGACCAGGCGGCTGGTGTCGTCGCCGAGGTCCTCGACCTTCCACTTCTGGTGGGACCCGCCGTTGCAGGTCCACTGGGCGACGTTCGTGCCGTCGGCGGTGCCGCCGCCCGCCACATCCAGGCACTTGCCGCTGTTGCGGTTGACGAGGGTGTACGCGGTCGGGGTGGTGGCGGTCTCGCCGGACGGGCCGGGGAGCGTGGCGCCGAGGGGGACGGGGGTGCCGAAGTCGCGGGTGCCGTCGGCGTTCCAGGTGAACTTCTGGGCGCGGGTGGTGCGGGCGTTGCCGCAGCCGCCGTTCGCCGTGGAGTTGGCGTGGTAGACGATCCAGTTCTCGGTGCCGTCGGGCGAGGTGAAGAATCCGTTGTGCCCGGGGCCGTACACGCCGTTCGCGTCACTGCGCTGGAAGACCGGGGTCTGCTTCTTCGTCCAGGATGCCGGGGCGAGCGGGTCGGCGCCGGTGAGTTCCAGCAGCCCCAGCTTGTAGTCGGCCGTCTGGCACGAACTCGCGCTGTACGTCAGGAAGGTGCGGCCGTTCCGGTAGAGCGGCTCGGGCCCTTCGTTCACAGGGGACCCCGACCGCTCCCAGCTCAGCGTGGGGCTGGAGACGACGGTGAAGGTACTGCTCGCGAGGGTGTACGGGTTGATCATCGGCGCGATGACAAGGCTCTGCGCACCGCCGTTCACGAAGCCGCTGCCGACGAGATACAGCCTGCCGTTCGCCTGGAGCACGCTCGCGTCGATCAGCCAGCCGCCCGGCGTGAGGTTCGAGCCGGTCAGCGACCCCTTGTAGGTGTAGGGGCCCATCGGGTCGGAACCGGCGCTCTCCAGGACGTGGGTGCGCTGCGAGTCGCAGCAGGCCACGCCGCTTCGGCCCGCGGAGTAGTACAGGTACCAGCGGCCGTTCAGGAAGTGGATCTCCGGCGCCCAGATGTTGGTGTTGCGGGTCGAGGTGGTGTCCGACCACACCTGGACGCTGGGCGCGGTGGCGAGCCCGGCCAGGGTCGGCGATTTCCGCATCGCGAGAACGCCGGTGAAGGTCGTGGTGACCAGGTAGTAGTCACCGTCGTGGTACGTCAGCCAGGGGTCGGCGCCCTTGGCCGACTTGAGCGGGTTGGTGTATGGGCGTCCGTCCGCCGCGGATGCCGGCTGGACCGCCGTCACCAGGGCGAGGAGCAGGGTGAGCACACAGACGAGCAGGGGGCTGCGGCACCGGGCCGCAGGGGGAGTGCGAAGCATACGAGCGCCCCTGTCCGTGATTTCGAACGCAGTTCGTGGAATCGGCCATGAAGTCGGTCAGAAGATAAGTGGCGCTCCCACCCCCGTCAACGGTTCGCACAGGCTGGACAGGCCTCGACGCGCGGGGCCTTCCTTGCGGACCGGGGCCCGGCCGTAGGGTGGGCGTATGGCTCGTACGGCGGAGGAAGCACCCGTCGGGCTCGTGGTCCGGCCGTCGCTGCCCGCGCTCGTGCCCTCGATCGGTGTGATGGGTTACACCGAGGGGCGGTTCGCGCACTCCGCCGAGCTGGCCCTGCCGACGGGCGCGGCGCAACTGCTGGTGAACCTCGACATGGACGCCCTGTCCACGTCCCCACCGGGGGGTGCGGGCCGGCGTACCCGGGGCGCGGCCGTGCACGGTCCGTTCTCGGAGCCGGCCGTGATCGACCCGGCGCAGCAGCGGGCCGTCCTGTGGGTGGCGTTCCGTCCCGCGGGCGCCCACCCCTTCCTCACCGTCCCGGTCTCCGCCCTCCGCGACGAACTCGTGGACCTCGACGAACTGTGGGGCGCGGACGGTGCGGTGCTGCGCGAACGGCTGCTCGAAGCCGTGGCCGCACAAGGCCCGCGGGCCGGGCTGCGGGTGCTGGAGACGGCCCTGGCGGGGCGAGCGGAAGGCCCCTCGGAGCCCGACCCGGCAGTCCGTCTCGCCGCGGCCCTGCTCGATCGCGGCACACCCGTCGGCGAGGTCGCCGACCGGCTCGGCTGGACGACCGGGCGGCTGGCCCGCAGCTGCACCGAACACCTGGGGTTCACGCCCAAGCGGTACGCGCGGATCCGGCGCTTCCAGAGGCTGCTGCGCCGTGTCAACGCCGGGCACGGGCCGCCGGACTGGGCGGCTCTCGCCGCGGACTGCGGCTACCACGACCAGGCCCATCTGATTCACGAGTTCCGCGCCCTCGCCGGGATCACCCCGACCGCCTACGCGCCGCGCACGCCACACGAACGCAACCACGTACCGCTCGGCGGGTGACGGACTCACCCGGCCGGCGATTTTCTACAATCCACGCCGCCCGGGACCCGCGATCGTGAAGGCATGACGAACACACAACGCGAACCCGACGCGACCAGCGAACCGCACATCACCGGCCCCCCCGCCGTCACCCGCCTCTACGCCCGCCTCGTGGTCTCCGACGGAGCCCGGGCGATCGACTTCTACCGGGAAACCCTCGGCGCCGAGGAGACCGAGCGGTACACCGGCCCCGACGGCACGATCGTGCACGCGATGCTGCGCATCGGCGGCGCCGCGATCGCGGTCAAGGACGCCGACACCGGCGACCCGGCGCCGACGTCCCTCGGCGGCAGCCCCGTGATCATGGCGCTCGACGTGCCCGACGCCGACGCCGTGGCCGAGGCCATGGTGCGGGGCGGGGCGACGGTGGTGTACCCGGTCGCCGACCAGCACTACGGGCAGCGCGCGGGCCGACTCGCCGACCCGTTCGGCCATCTCTGGATGATCTCCCAGACCATCGAGGACCTGACGCCCGAGCAGATCCAGGAACGGACCACGGAACTGTTCACGTCCTGAAGCGCCGGAGGGGCATCGGTCAGTGCGCCCGTGCGGCCGGTTCCTCCTGCGTCGACGTGTCGGCAGCCTTGCCGCCCGGGTGCCGCAGGGCGCACAGGAAGCCGATGCCCAGGGCGATGGCCATGCCGTAGAACACCCACTGGTTGGCCTCGGCGAAGTCCACGCGGATCGCGGACATCGACTCCCGGGTCGCCTCGGCGGCCGCTCCGGTGCCGGTGGGCGGCTGGGACGCCGCTGCCCGTGATCGACTCGGTGACGTCGCGGGCCACGGTGCTCGCGTCCGCCCCGGACATGCCCCTGGACGTCAGGGTGCCCACCACCTTGTCCGTCGTCACGTGCGTCAGGATCGTGCCGTAGACGGCCAGGCCCACGCACGCCGCGTAGTTGCGCACGGTCCGGGTGATGCCGGTGGCCTCGCCGTGCGAGGCGCCGATGGACCGGTTGACGGCGCCTTCAGGAGCTCGCCGGCGTAGTAGCCCTCCAGTCCTGTCCATGTGCCGTCACCGTTCGGGCGGAACCGCGAGCGACGGCCCGCGCCGGTCAGCGGCCCGAGCGACATCAGCCCGGTGGCCGTCAGCCTCAGCGCGAAGGCGTGCGTCCCCCAGTACCACTGCCCCGTCAGCTCCAGCAGCGACGGGTCCACATCCCCCAGCGGCTTCCACGGTGCCGGGATGCGCGGCTCCGCCTCGGCGACGATACGGACCAGGTCGGCGGCGACAGAAAACAGCAGCGGTCCGGACGTGGAGTTGGCAAGGGCGATCGCCGCAACGTCGTCCTCGACGCTGATCATGAGGCACGCGAGGAAGCCGGGCAGCGAACCGGTGTGGCCGACGAGGCACCGTCCGTTCCGTCGCCGGATCTCCATACCCAGGCAGTAGGCGTAACCGCTCGCCACGTCCGCCGCCTCGTGGGGCGCGGCCGGTGTCCTCATCTCCCGCAGCGACTCGGCACTCAGCACCCGCTCGTCGCCGTTGACCAGGAAGACCACGAATCGCGCCAAGTCACCTGTCGTCGACCAGAGTTGACCGGCCGGAGCCATGCGCCCCAGATCCTCGGTGGGCTCGGGAAGCATCACATCGGCCCAGGGATGAACGGCCCAGCCGCCCGCATGGGGCACCCGTGGCCGCACGCTCGTGCGATGCAGCCCCAGGGGTTCGAGCACTTCACGCCGAAGAACGTCCTCCCAGGGAGCCCCGCGGAGCTTCTCGATGAGTGCCCCGAGCAGGGCGTAGCCCGGGTTCGAGTAGTGGAACCGTCGACCGGGCGAGGTCAGCAGGGGCCGCTCGCCCAGCACATCGGCGAGTTCGGGCCGCAGGGATCCAGGGCTCCGCTCCCACCACGGCCCCGGTGTCTCGGCCGCCAGCCCGCCTGTGTGCGCGAGGAGTTCGGCGACGGTCGCCTCCCCCACGCCGGTGCCCGGCAGATGCTTCTCCAGTGGATCCCCCAGATCCAGGGCGCCCTCGTCGCGCAGCCGCAGCACGAGAACGGCCGTGAAGGTCTTGGTGATCGAGCCGATCCGGTACTGCACGTTCTCGTCCGGCGCGTGCCCTTCCACCGAGGTCCGCGCCCCCGTCCACACCGTCGTCCCGTCCCGCACGACGGCCGCGACGAGCGACGGAGCCCGACCCTCGGCCTGTGCGACGGCGATGCGGTGCAGCAGAGCGCGACGTGTGCCGGGAAGCAGTTCTCCCTGAGATGTCGTCATGGACCCAGTCCACCTGGCCCGGCATCCCCCCGTCGAGCACATTCGAGCGAGGGCCTGCGAGGTCGGGTGTAGGTTCTCAGCCTCGATGTCATGTGATCGCCCGCGCCACCAGCGCCTCCGGCCCGTTCTCAATCGGATGACATGACTCCGGATTCTCAGTTGCGTGGCAGATCCTCTCGGCTGCGGTGCTTCCTCAGAGCGCGGTCGAGAGGCGCTCGCAGGGCGGGCGAGGTCAGTTCCAGGTCACGGTTGTCGCGCCCGTCGAGCATGTGGTCGAGCCAGCGTTCATACCAGGCCAGGAAGTCGGTGGCCGACGAGACGTTGGGGCCCCAGAAGCCGTCGGCGTTTCCGGTGACGACGCGACCGGCTAGAGCACCGGTGATGCCGACAAGCACCAGGTCGGTGCACCCTGCCTCGATGATGTGCAGGAAAAGGTCACCTCGGTGAGGCGGGTCGCCGGCGAACGTGAACCCCCGAGGGCGGCCAGGCTCGCCGCGGGGGTCCATCATGAACAGCCGACATGACTGCAACGGCAGTAGGCCGTAGAAGGGCGAGGCTCCGCCCCCGCCCAGTGTGGTCAGGAAGCTGCGGTAGGAATCGGGCAGTTCGATGTGATGGTCGGCCTCGAACTCGGCGACCTTCGCGTCCGGCAACGGGGGTTCGAGACGGAACCCGTGCTTCTCTTCGCCGAAGGAATGGCTTCGCATCGCGGCATAGGGCACCTTGGCCAGTTTGCGTCGGATGCGGGCGATTCGGGAGTCCATGCGAACTCTTCTCTCTGTCCTCCCGCAAACTACCTGCTCACTGGCATGGATGTCACCGCTGTGATCAGCTGCCCGTTAGCCAGTTGTGCCCGGTGTCGCGCGCTGGGATCCTCCCCAGATGACCAGCATGAGCACGGAACTTCGATCTGAGGCCGGATGGGACGGCCCCTACTATCGCGTCCGAGCCGATGGCTTCGAGGCTTTCTTCCTCCCGAACCCTGATGAGGTACTCGACGAGGTCTGCAACGTCGATGCTGAGGTTCGCCTCCCCGATGGCTCACGCTGGAGTGCGACGATCTTCACAGTCGCCGAGGTCAGCCGGTTGATGAAGAGCTGGGAGGAGACAGGAGAAGCGGCAGGTGGTCGGTGCTTCTGGTGCTCGGACGGGCTGATCGTTCGAGATCCTGGCATCCGGAAGATGGTGATGGTGATCGCCGAGCTGCTTGCGTCGGGAGAGTTCGAAGGGGCCTACCACCGTCTGGACGACTCGGTGTGAGCTCCGATGCTTCATGACTGTGCATCGCGCTGAAATGTCCGGATCGCCCTGAGCACCTTCCTCCCCAAAGGGGTGAGTGTCATCGGCCGTCCCCGTTCGGCTCTCACCAGCAGCGGTCCGCCGAGCTCTCGCTCGATCCGGTTGATCTGCGCGACAAGGGTGAACGTGTTGAGGCCGAGGCTACTCGCTGCGGCACCGAGGCTCGGGTAGGCGGATGCAGCCGCGAATCGGCTCAGGCGTTCACTGGCGCCCTGGCCGCCGAGTGCCGGCCGGAGGATACGTGGCGCTCGGCTGGCTTGGTCGATGGCCCAAAGTGCCTCGCTGTGGCTGGCTCCTCCGCGTGATCGCAGGGGGACGTTGTGGGCCTTCGCCCACCTGGCCATGTTTGCGGTGCTCATTCCTTTCTCCGTTGCGAGGTCGCTCAGGGTGCGGCGGCGGTGGACGTACTGCTCGATCAGCCAGTCCCGTTCGACCGTCCCGCGGCGCTTGTAGTCCTGCGGGCCTTCACGGAGCGGGACTTCATACTCATGTGCGAGAGCGGTCAGCACGCTGCGGGAGAAACCGGTGAGGGCGGCCATCTGGTTCAGGGATTGGTGTTCGTCCAGGTAGTGGCGGACGAAGGTCTCCTTCGGCACGTCCTGGCGGGCCTTGCGTCGGATCTGGCCCGTCGCCCTGGCGGCGGACTTCGTCGGCGTTGGCGCGGGGGCGGGGTGTTCGTCCAGGACGTGGCGGATTGCCTCGACGGTGGTGCCGAGGGCCTCAGCCGCGTACTGCACCGGGTTCTTGCGCTGGCGGACGAGGCGGTGCAGGCGGGGGACGTCGATGCGGGCGGGGTCGGGGCCGGGCAGATTCAGCCCGTCGAGCAGGGAGGTGGGAGGCTGCCAGATCACTGGCTCGTCGTCGATGTCCTGGGCGGTCAGGAAGTCCCGGGCCGCACGGTCCAGTCCCCGGCCAGCTCGGGTGTTTGTAGGACTGCGGCGCGGGCTGCCTCGGCCCTGAAGGGTGCTTCGTCGACCTTGCGGTAGCCGGGTGCGTCTTCGGTTGGCAGGCCGCTGATGCGTTGGAACAGCCGGCAGCGGATGATCTGCTCTCGTCGGCCTTGTCCGGGCGATGTGCCGGTGCGGCGGCAGATGCCCAGCCAGAGCTCGTGCGGCAGCAGGCTGCTGTAGTCGAGGCGGCGGCGACGCTGGTAGTCGATGGGGATGTCGTTGGAGTCGAGGTAGTCGGCCAGGCGGACCAGCGCGGTCGTCATGTCCGGCCATAGCGGCTGATCGTTCAGCAGTTGCAAGATCCGGGAGATCTCGATGCCGTCAGCGACTGCGCCGAGGTGCCGAGCCGCGTCCTCAAGGCTGGTCCGGCTGCCGACGATCAGGAGAGAGCTGGCCAGGACAGGCGCGAGAACACGAGGGTAGACCCCTTCCGACGGCGTGAGCCGTACTGCCCAAGACGGCCAGAACGTGCTGGGTATGCTCCGGGCTCGCCGAGCCAGCTCAGTGTCCGTGAGGTTCGGTCTGCTGGGCATGGCGGTAACCGTGCGGAAGCGAAGCTGGTCACTGGGCCGGAACGACGGGGCGAGCGCGGCCAGGTGCACCGCGTTGAGGACGGGGCTCAGGCCGCGGCCCCAGTTGTCGATGCTGGTGGCGCTGATCTGCCAGAGCTCCTCGCGCATCGCCTCCAGCAGTCCGCGCATCGCCTCCCCGGCCAGGTGGAGATCCCGGTGATCAAGGACTCGCAGCGCGGTGGTCACCGCGACTGCGGCGCTCGCGGCCCTTGGCGGAGCCATGTAGCCGGGCCGCTCCACGGCTCGGGATGCGAGTCGAGAGCCGGCGTCGGGCGTGAAGTGCTCGTCGGCGAGATCGACGGGCAGCAGGTTCTTGATGACGTCGGCAGGGAGGTCTGCCAGCACTCGCCCGCCGACTGCTCGGATGTCCGCGAGGGCGTCGTATGCCCGACTGCGGGCTGGCGGTGTAGGCACCGAAGGCGGCTGTCCCGGACTCGATGATCTCCAGCAGCCGGTCCTGGGCGGTCAGCGCCGGATGGCCTGCGGGCGGCCGAAGCGTTCTGGTCTTGGTGAGGTCGAAGCCGCAGCCACCGGAAAATGCTCTCGGGTGGTGGTCCCGCGGTTGCGTCCCGGGTGGCCGAAGAACTCCAGCATGGCCCGGTTGAGGTCCTTCATGCCGGTATTGCCGGTCAGGCCGACCCGGCAGACCGGCACCCGTTCGTTCCCCTGGGCCGTGAACTCTCCCTGCTCGGCGATCTCCCGGCGATGGAACTCCCGGGCGAACGCCAGCACCGAGGTGGTCTTGCCCAGCCCGGGAAAGGCATCGACCGCGACGGCGCCCTTGGCCTTGTCACCATCCTGCAGGTTGCTGTCGATGATGTCCCACAAGTCCTCGTGGAGCTCCGCCAGTTGCGGTGTCCTGAGTGGCCCGAGATTGGCGTGCCACTCACGCCTTCTGCGGTTGTACTCGGCTCGTGCCTGCGGGCTCAGGGCCTTGAGTTGGGCGCGTGTCAGTACGTCGGGTTGGGTGCGGCGCGGGCCGTCGGCGAACGCCTTGAAGTCCTCTTTCCGGGACAGCGCCAGGTTCGCCGGGCTGGGCAGGCTGGCCGTGCCGGTCACACGTCCTCCAGGGCGTCGGCGTAGAAGTCGTCCTCGCCGGCGAGGTCTTCCAGGTCGGCTTCGTCGTCATCGCCAAGCTCCGTCGGCTCCGGCTGCTCGGGCTCCGCCGTGGCCGCGTCCGCCCCAAGGGCCTTGCGTACGGACGGAAGAGTGATAACCGTCTCAGCCTCGGTTTCCGGCAGTTCGATCGGAGCCTGTTCACGGGAGAGCCGCAGAGCCATGCGCCGTTCGGCCAGCGTCGTTCCCAGCCCCAGGTTCCACCGTTCCACCAGGTCAGCAACGGCGAGCCGGTCGTCCGGGTAACGGTATTTCGAGGCGGCCAGCTTCCGGGCGAAGGCCAGGGCGTCCTCGCTCAACGGCATGTGCGCCGCTGGAGCATGCTCCCAGAGCAGGGTGTGCCAGCGGCGGCTCTCAGGATCCCGGAAGTAGATCCTGGTGATGTCGTCTGGGTCCACCTGGAACGGCCAACCGTTCTTGACCGGTCCGTCATACGGGCTCTTGACGTTTCGGTAAGCGTTGAGCGCGGGCCCGTTGTAGCGGCGGCGGTCGATCTCGACGCCGTAGTGCTGGATCGTGCGCCACCTGGTCTCAAGGAACTCGAAGGCGAGGTTCGGATCCCGCGGGGCCTCGATGTAGCCGGCCCTCGCCATGCCGTGCTCGAACATCTTCGCCGGGGACATCCTCATCCCAGGCAGGCCCGGGTCGAGGAGACCGGAGTGGGGCCGGCAGTGATAGACCACCGCGGTCCACTCACGGATGATCGCCTCCAACTCGTCCAGGAAGAAGAACGCGTCGTCCTCCGGCCTCTCGCCCCGGGAGTGGATATCGGGCCCCTTGTAGCCCGGCAGGGCCTGCAAGAGGTCCTCTCGTAGGGTCCGAAAGAACCGCTCGACCGGACCCTTGTCCCGGCCTGTCCGCAGCCGCGCAGGCCGGATCGAGATCCCCATCCGGCGGCAGACGCTGGTCAAGTGCTCCGAGACGTAAACCTTGCCGTGGTCAACCACCAGCGTCTCCGGGACCAGAGCCGGGGACGCGAGCCCCGGACCCTCGACCGCGTCGACGTCGACCAGCACCGTCCTGGGGATCCCATGCTCGGGCCAGACCGCATGTCTCGGCCAGTCCTTCCCCGCCGGCCGGGGCCGGAACGACTGGTAGAGCACCGCGCTGACGTCCACGGCCTTCGTCGACACCGGCGTGAGCCGGATCCCCGTGACGCAGCGGGTGTACCAGTCCATACCGATCGAGAGCTCGGCCTGGACCCATCGCAGCGTGAGCGGATCGAATGCGAACACGTCCAACCGGGTGGAGTCCATCAGCAGGTACTCACCCGGCCTGGTCGGCCGCAACTTGCCATAGGCGCCGTCCGGCCGGTCGGCGATGTCCCGGTTCCGCTTGGTGCTGAGCCGGAACAGCGGGTGCCGCCGCTCCAACTCCGTGAGCACCCGGTATGCCGTGGCTTGGCTGGGCTGCGGTATGACGTCCGGACCGAACCGCGCGATCAGCCGGGCCTGAGTCCGGTCGATGACCATCTTGCGTGATGGCTTCGACTCCCCGGTGTGCTCGACCATGACTTCCAGCGCGGTCTCCACCCAACGGTCATCGGCCCTGCCGAAGGGCCGTGCCTGGGAGCTTGTCCGCTGAACGAGGCCGGCCTCACCGTGTCGGCGGTAGTCGGCGACCCATCGTCGAACGGTGCGATCGGTGACCCCGAGTTCCGAGGCCTTCGCCGCATAGCGTGCATCCAGCGACAGCGTCGGCGTGTACGGAGCTCGCGGTTCGCCTTCACGCGCCAGTTCAGCGCTGCCGGACCGGTATCCCGTGAGAAGCTCCCGAACGTGCTCGGCACGCTCCAGGATCTGCCGTCTGTCGTCCTCGTCCAACTGCCCCAGCACCACCGAGGCGATCTCCTCAGCGTCGCCCGAAGACGGTCCCGGCCCATCGGGGATGAGGGTGGCCCGGTCGGAGAAGAGCAGTTCTCGCAAGGAGAGACGCAGGAGCCTGCCCTGACCGTCCTTGAGGACGACCTCGTTGCCGGCCGTGGTGGCAGCCATCTCGACCACCTCGACGGTCTCCCCGTCGTAGCGGAAGTGCGTACCGACGCCGACCCGCGCTCCCGCCCTGCTCACGCGGTCCTCCTCAGCACGTGCGCCGGACTGAACGGCCGGTCGAGATCCACCGTGAACTCGTGTGTCCACAACAAGTGATAGACCGCAGGCCGGACTTGCTCCTCCGAGCGCCCGGGCAAGCAGGCCACAGCGCGCTGCAAGGAGACCCCGTCGAGCTCAGCGCCACGGAGCTCGTCAACGAGCCCACGATCGAACAGCCAGTCTCTGCGGTAGCCCGACAAGAACCGGATGTTCTCCAGCTCAACCGCAGGTGGCTCGCTCCAGACCTCGTACTTCCACCCGCGAAGCTCCACCGCCTCACGGGTCCAGCCGAACGTGAGAGCCACCTCCGGCTTGGACCACCGGTGCAAAGGCTTCACATCCACGACCACGGGCCCCTCATCGGTGACCAGGAGATAGTCCGGAATGTGCTTGCGCGCAGCCCCGCCCACCTCGGCTTTGAGCAGAAATGGCTGGGCCACGATGCGCCGTACGGACGGGTCGAAATCAGCGAAGAGGAGCCTCGCCAGTTCGAGGCGCGACTCGTAGATGACGTGGTCACGCATTGTGGCGGACCAGTAGGTGCCCGAGTAGTGCCGCTGGCCCCTGTACCAGCGGAAGGTCCGCCAGGGTGCCGCCCCCGCAAGCCCGCCGATCGAGGACCCAGCCCACTCTCGGTTCTCAACCAGCCTGCCGCTCGCGCTCCGCAGGCTCACGGTGATCGACGCCACGCTCAGCTCTGCCGCCATGAGTCACCCCTGGTTCGTCGGCAGCCTCCGCGAGCGCTACGTTCGCATCCGCGCGAGACTCCCACGCCAGGCCTGGGGCAAGGTCACCCAAACGAGTGATGGCGGTGAACAGCGATTCTCAATCCCGTGTCAGTTCGGCCAGTCAGATGACATTGCGACTGAGAAAATGACACGGGATTTGAGAACCTACATCGGGGCTGTAGGTTCTCGCCGCCCGTGTCATCTGCCGGGCCTCTGAACTGCTGGTTTGGCGGGCTTCTCACGCCGTGTCATCTGCCGGATTCTCAGCTCCGTGTCATTTCCTCGCCGCTTCGGGCGGCTCCGCCGGGCGCGGCGAGTCTCTGACCTGCGCTGTCTCACGGGGATGTCATAAATGCCATCCAGATGACACGGCGGCTGAGAAAATGACACGAGTTTTGAGAACCTACAGGGGGCGGATCAGGTCTGCGCCATGTCCACGAACCGCGAGTAGTGGCCCTGGAAGGCGACGGTGATCGTCGCCGTCGGGCCGTTTCGGTGCTTGCCCACGATGATGTCCGCCTCGCCCGCGCGAGGTGACTCCTTCTCGTACGCGTCCTCGCGGTGCAGAAGGATCACCATGTCGGCATCCTGCTCGATGGAGCCCGACTCACGCAGGTCGGACACCATGGGCTTCTTGTCCGTGCGCTGCTCGGGACCACGGTTGAGCTGGGAGAGCGCGATCACCGGCACCTCCAGCTCCTTGGCCAGGAGCTTGAGGTTCCGCGACATGTCCGAGACCTCCTGCTGACGGCTCTCGGAGCGCTTGGAGCCCCCGGCCTGCATCAGCTGGAGATAGTCGATGATCACGAGCCTGATGTCGTTGCGCTGCTTCAGCCGACGGCACTTCGCGCGAATCTCCATCATCGACAGGTTCGGGGAGTCGTCGATGTAAAGCGGTGCCGACGACACTTCGGGCATCCGGCGCGCCAGACGCGTCCAGTCGTCGTCCGTCATGGTGCCGGACCGCATGTGGTGGAGGGCGACACGGGCCTCTGCGGACAGCAGACGCATCGCGATCTCGTTGCGTCCCATCTCCAGGGAGAAGATGACGCTCGGGAGGTTGTGCTTGATCGACGCGGCCCGGGCGAAGTCCAGGGCCAGCGTCGACTTACCCATGGCGGGACGGGCCGCGATGACGATCATCTGCCCGGGATGCAGGCCGTTGGTGAGCGAGTCGAAGTCGGTGAACCCAGTGGGCACGCCGGTCATCTCCCCGCTGCGCGAGCCGATGGCCTCGATCTCGTCGAGCGCGCCCTCCATGATGTCGCCGAGGGGCAAGTAGTCCTCGCTGGTGCGCTGTTCGGTGACCGCGTAGACCTCGGCCTGGGCGCGGTTGACGATCTCGTCCACGTCGTCGTCGGCCGCGTATCCCATCTGCGTGATGCGGGTTCCGGCCTCGACCAGGCGGCGCAGGACGGCCCGCTCGTGGACGATCTCCGCGTAGTACGCAGCGTTGGCCGCCGTGGGCACCGTCTGGACAAGGGTGTGCAGGTATGATGCCCCGCCGACCTTGTTGATCTCGCCGCGCTTGGTGAGCTCGGCCGCGATCGTGATGGGGTCGGCCGGCTCACCTTTGGCGTAGACATCGAGGACGGCCTGGTAGATCGTCTCGTGGGCCGGCTTGTAGAAGTCGTGGCCCTTGAGGATCTCGACGACGTCGGCGATGGCGTCCTTGGACAGGAGCATGCCGCCGAGGACGGACTGCTCGGCGTCGATGTCCTGCGGGGGCACCCGCTCGAAGGAGGGGGCAGATCCGCCGTCCCACGCCCCGCTGTCCCTGCCGCGCTCGTGCTGTTCGTCGCGGCCCCGGGCTCCGTCACCACGCCGTCGGGAGGCGGGCAGACGATCACTGGGCCCGCTGTCGGCCCACGGGTCGTCCAAGGGCTCGGAAATGCTCACCGAGCCACCTCCTCCCGTCCGCCGAAGCAGACCTAGCCGTGCCCCTCTGTTCTACGGCACGGCACTGACAAATAAGAGGCCCAACTCCGGTTGGCACGCGCCGGTTTTGTGGTGTTTTGAAAACCGGCGGACGGAGCGGGCGCCGGACTACCGTAGGCCCCTCGGCACCGTCAGCCAATCTGGTTATCCACAGGCCATGTGGACGACGGCCCAGATGCTGTGGAGAACTCCGCGAAACCTGTGCACGACCCGGTGGACAGGCCTGTGAACAAGCAACGACTCTCGCGAGAGGAACCGACTTGAGCTGCGCCTTTTCCGTCCACCGGCTGTGCAGAAGAAAAACTTTCCCAACCGGCCCAAGATCGCCTCACACCGGGTACAGCAGTGCGCACCCCAGGACAGTACGTAAGGGTTGCAAAAGCTTTGCATCTCTTACCTGTGGACGATTAGATTGGTGCACATGACACAGGCCCCCGCGCGCCGACCGGCCGGCCGGAGACAGCACGACCGCGAGATCGTCGCACTGGCCCTTCCGGCCTTCGGCGCCCTCGTCGCCGAGCCCCTCTTCCTCATGACCGACACCGCCATCGTCGGCCATCTGGGCACGGCCCAACTCGCCGGCCTCGGCATCGCCTCGGCCCTGCTGATGACCGCCGTGAGCGTCTTCGTCTTCCTCGCCTACGCCACAACAGCGGCGGTTGCGCGCCGCGTCGGAGCAGGCGACCTCCAGGCCGCCATCCGACAAGGCATGGACGGCATTTGGCTGGCACTGCTCCTCGGCGCCGCCGTCGTCGCAGTCGCATTGCCGACAGCACCCCACCTCGTGGACCTCATCGGCGCCTCGGATGCGGCGACCCCTTACGCGATCACGTATCTACGCATCTCCGTGCTCGGCATACCGGCCATGCTGGTCGTCCTAGCGGCGACCGGCGTCTTGCGCGGCCTACAGGACACCAGAACCCCGCTTTACGTCGCCATAGTCGGCTTCATCGCCAACGGCGCCCTCAACGCCGGGCTTGTCTACGGCGCCGACCTGGGGATCGTCGGTTCCGCGTGGGGCACGGTCATCGCCCAGTGCGGCATGGCCGCGGTCTACCTCGCGGTGGTTCTGCGAGGAGCGCGAAAGCACGATGCCTCGCTGTGCCCGGATGCCGCCGGGATCAGGGCGTCCGCCCAAGCCGGTGTGCCTCTGCTGGTCCGCACCCTCTCCTTGCGGGCGATCTTGATGATCGCCACGGCGGTCGCCGCTCGTCTTGGGGATGCCGACATCGCCGCTCACCAGATCATCCTCTCCTTGTGGAGCCTGCTGGCCTTCGCCCTCGACGCCATCGCCATAGCGGGGCAGGCCATCATCGGTCGCTACCTCGGAGCCGGTGATGCCCAGGGCGCCCGGGATGCATGCCGTCGCATGGTGGAGTGGGGCATCGCCGTGGGAGTCGTCCTGGGCGTACTGGTGGTCATCACCCGACCGGCCTTCCTGCCCTTGTTCACCAGTGACCCGACGGTCAAGGACGTGGCGCTCCCCGCTCTAATCATCGTCGCCCTGTCCCAACCGATCTCCGGCATCGTCTTCGTCCTGGACGGAGTCCTGATGGGCGCCGGTGACGGCCCTTACCTCGCCTGGGCGATGCTGCTCACCCTGGCGGTGTTCACGCCCGTGGCCTTGTTGGTCCCCGTACTGGGCGGCGGGCTCACTGCCCTCTGGGCCACGATGACGCTGATGATGACCGTGCGGATGCTGACCCTGTGGCTTCGCGCCCGATCTGGCCGCTGGATCGTGACGGGAGCGACCCGCTGACCGGCTCACATGAAACGCTGCCTGTTTCACGTGAAACACGGTGTGCTCCGCAGAAGGCGGTGTTTCACGTGAAACACGAACGCCGCTCGGTGTACAGCGTCCGACAGCCACGAAAGGGGCCGCACCCTTCAGGGTGCGGCCCCATCGTTACTGCTTCAGCAGGCGCGGCACTCAGGCCGCGACGACCTCGATGTTGACCTTGGCGGCAACCTCGGGGTGCAGACGCACGGACGTCTCGTGAGCGCCCAGCGTCTTGATCGGCGAGCCGAGCTCGATGCGGCGCTTGTCGACCTCGGGACCGCCGGAGGCCTTGATCGCGGAAGCGACGTCGGCCGGCGTGACGGAACCGAAGAGACGACCGGCGTCGCCGGAGCGAACGGCCAGACGGACCTTGACACCCTCGAGCTGGGCCTTCACAGCGTTGGCCTGCTCGATGGTCTGGATCTCGTGGATCTTGCGAGCACGACGGATCTGCTCGACGTCCTTCTCGCCACCCTTGGTCCAGCGGATAGCGAACTTCCGCGGGATCAGGTAGTTGCGAGCGTAACCGTCCTTGACGTCGACGACGTCGCCCGCGGCACCGAGGCCGGAGACCTCGTGGGTGAGGATGATCTTCATGAGTCGGTCACCCTTCCCTTATCGCGCGGTGGAGGTGTAGGGCAGCAGCGCCATCTCACGGCTGTTCTTCACAGCCGTGGCGACGTCACGCTGGTGCTGCGTGCAGTTGCCGGTCACGCGGCGGGCACGGATCTTGCCGCGGTCGGAAATGAACTTCCGCAGCATGTTCGTGTCCTTGTAGTCCACGTACGTGACCTTGTCCTTGCAGAATGCGCAGACCTTCTTCTTCGGCTTGCGCACAGGCGGCTTAGCCATGGTGTTTCTCCTGTGTGATCAAGAAGTGTGAGTGCGAACCCTCCCCTAGAAGGGGGGCTCGTCCGAGTAGCCGCCGCCACTGCCGCCGCCGGAGTTTCCACCCCAGCCGCCGCCACCGCCCTGGTTGCCACCGGCGGGAGCGCCGGTCGCCCACGGGTCGTCGGCGGGAGCGCCGCCGCCCTGCTGGCCGCCACCGGGGCCGCCGCCCCAGCCGCCGCCACCCTGGCCGGCACCGCCGCCGCCGTAGCCACCCTGGCCGCCCTGGCCACCGCGGCCGGTGGTCTTGGTGACCTTGGCCGTGGCATTACGCAGGCTGGCGCCGACTTCCTCGACGTCCAGCTCGTAGACCGTGCGCTTGACACCCTCACGGTCCTCGTAGGACCGCTGCTTCAGCCGGCCCTGCACGATGACGCGCATGCCTCGCTGGAGCGACTCGGCGACGTTCTCCGCCGCCTGACGCCAGACCGAGCAAGTCAGGAAGAGGCTCTCGCCGTCCTTCCACTCGTTCGTCTGGCGGTCGAAGGTGCGGGGGGTGGACGCGACACGGAACTTCGCGACCGCCGCACCGGAGGGGGTGAAGCGCAGCTCGGGGTCGTCGACAAGATTGCCGACGACCGTGATGACGGTCTCGCCTGCCATGGGGGAACCTCTCGGCGGGTTTGCTCTGGCTGCTTGCTACTCGAATCCCGGGATCAGCTGAGCTGGGAAGCTCAGTGGGTCTCGGGGCGGAGGACCTTGGTCCGGAGGACCGACTCGTTCAGGTTCATCTGGCGGTCGAGCTCCTTGACGACCCCAGGCTCGGCCTGCAGGTCGATGACCGAGTAGATGCCCTCGGGCTTCTTCTTGATCTCGTACGCGAGACGACGACGGCCCCAGGTGTCGACCTTCTCGACCTTTCCGCCGCCGTCACGGACGACGGAGAGGAAGTTCTCGATCAGCGGAGAGACAGCGCGCTCCTCGACCTCGGGGTCGAGGATGACCATCACCTCGTAGTGACGCATGTGTAACCCACCTCCTTTGGACTCAGCGGCCACGGTCGTTCCGTGGCAGGAGGGTTGTGATGCGTGGGCAACGGTATCGGCCACCACTGACAGTCGGGGTTTCTGGCGAGAAGCCCCTGCCATGACATGGGCAGACACCGGTGCGGACGGTACAGAGTACCCGCACAGCGGCTTGCGGTTGAAATCCGGCCGCCAGGGCAGCCAATCTGTACACATCGGGTGTGTATGGCGCTACGATGCGCCGACTTTCGCAGGAGGTGCCCTATGGCACAGGCATTGCGACCCAACACCGCCGGCGGCCTCTTCGCCACGGACGGCAAGCCCCATCCCCTCCAGGACGCGCTGCTCGCGGTGACCCTGGTGCTGGGACTCACGTCGTTCCTCACGGCGATCATCGACGAGGACCTGCATCTGCTCAGCTCCTGGGCCGGTCTCGTGGGCATCCTCACGGGTGCGTACGGCCAGTGGATCTCGGAGACGACCCGGGAGCGCTTCGGCCTGATCCTGGGGCTGGGCGCATCGGGCGTCGGGTTCTTCCTGGGCATGGCGCACGGCGGCCTCATCGGCTGACGCCTGCACACCCCCTCATCTGAACACCGGGTCACGCCCCGGCCGGCCTCGGGCCGGGGCGCAGGTCCCGTACGCCCAACCGGCGCGCTCCCACGGCGCAGTAGGCTTCGCGCGAGAGCCGGAGCCCCTGTACCCATGGGGACACACCAGCCCGAGGAGCGCCCCGAAATGAGCCTGACCCTGAGGACCATCAGTCGCGAGCAGCATCTGGCCTACATCCAGAGCCTGCCGTCGGCGAGCCACATGCAGGTCCCGGCCTGGGCTGACGTCAAGGCGGAGTGGCGCTCCGAGAACCTCGGCTGGTTCGACGACCGCACGGGCGAGATGGTCGGTGCCGGTCTGGTCCTCTACCGGCAGCTTCCCAAGATCAAGCGCTACCTCGCCTACCTGCCCGAGGGCCCGGTCATCAACTGGTTCGCGCCGAATCTGCAGGACTGGATCGAGCCGATGCTGGCGCATCTGAAGCAGCAGGGCGCCTTCTCCGTGAAGATGGGCCCGCCGGTGATCATCCGGCGCTGGGAGGCCCCCTCCATCAAGCAGGGCATCCAGAACCCGGACGTCAAGCGCCTGCGCGACATCGAGGCCGACCACATCGAGCCGCGCGCCTTCGAGGTCGCCGACAAGCTGCGCCGCATGGGCTGGCAGCAGGGCGAGGACGGCGGCGCCGGCTTCGGCGACGTCCAGCCCCGCTACGTGTATCAGGTACCGCTGGCGAACCGCTCCCTGGAAGAGGTCCACAAGAACTTCAACCAGC
>NZ_JBEXSH010000039.1:0-20835 GCF_040613555.1 Streptomyces sp. NPDC006265 | reverse complement strand
GACACCGGGAGGTGCGGGGGACGACACGACCGTGCTGCGCCCTGTGCGGGACGACGAGCAGGGCCCGGGCCGGGCTTCCGCCGGGTCGGAGGCCGAGGTGACGGCCGAGCTGCCGAAGCCGCCGGTACCGCCTCGCGCCGGGGACGAGACCGAGGTGCTGCCGCAGGTGCCCGACCGGGATGCCTCCGGCGCGGCCGACGAGACGGCGGTGCTGCCTCCGGTCCGGCCGGGGGACGCCGAGGAGACCGCGGTGCTGCCTCCGGTCCGGCCGGAGGACGCCGAGGAGACCGCCGTCCTTCCGCCGGTGCGCGGGGACGAACCGGCGGACCGGGTTCTGCCCGAGTACTTCCGGAAGGACGCCCCGGCCGGCCGTCCCGACGGCACCGAGGACCGTACGAGGGAGATGCCCCGGGTCGACGCCGACGGGGCGCCGCGCCGCCGCCGGTCCGACTGGGCCGAGGAGACGCCGCTGGACGACCTGCCCTCGCTGGCGGACGAACTGCTCGGACCGCACGACGAGGAGCCGGACGAGGGTCGCGGACGCCGTGGCAGGGGCGGCCGGGGGCGCTGACACCTCCGGCGGACCGTCCGTAGGAGCACGGACCCGGGGCTCCTGCGGACCGCGAGGTCGGACGGGGCGCCGGGCGTTGACTGCGAGGTGGGGTCAGCGGCTGGCGATGTCAGTGGTCGCCCCCACAATGGATCTCGCAACGCGGAACGTGAAGAAGGGGCGGCGTGACCCATGACCGTGTGGGACGACCTCGTCGGGCAGGAGAGGGTGAGCGAGCAGCTGGCCGCTGCCGCCCGGGACGCCGACGCCCTGGTCACCGCGGCCGTGACCGGCACCCCGCCGCCCGAGGCGTCGAAGATGACGCACGCGTGGCTGTTCACGGGCCCGCCCGGAGCCGGGCGCAACCAGGCGGCCCGTGCGTTCGCGGCGGCGCTGCAGTGCGTCAGCCCCGACCGCGCCCTCGGCGGCTCCCCGGGCTGCGGCTTCTGCGACGGCTGCCACACGGCACTGATCGGCACGCACGCCGACGTCAGCACCGTCGCCGCCGTCGGCAGCCAGATCCTCGCGGACGACATGCGCGACACCGTCCGCAAGTCGTTCACCTCGCCGGCGACCGGCCGCTGGCAGATCATCCTCGTCGAGGACGCCGAGCGACTGAACGAGAAGTCGGCCAACGCCGTCCTCAAGGCCGTGGAGGAGCCCGCGCCCCGCACGGTCTGGCTGCTGTGCGCCCCGTCCATCGAGGACGTCCTGCCGACCATCCGATCCCGTTGCCGCCACCTGAACCTGAGCACGCCGAGGGTCGACGCCATCGCCGACATGCTCGTCCGCCGCGAGGGCATCGAGCCGGACGTCGCCGCCGCTGCGGCCCGCGCGACCCAGGGACACGTCGACCGGGCACGCCGCCTGGCCACCGACCCGGCAGCCCGCGCCCGCCGTGCCGCCGTGCTCAGGCTGCCGCTGCGCGTCGAGGAGATCGGCGGCGCGCTCAAGGCCGCCCAGGAACTGGTCGACGCGGCCGCCGAGGACGCCAAGCAGCTCGCGGAGGAGACGGACTCCAAGGAGACCGAGGAGCTGAAGGCCGCTCTCGGCGCCGCCCAGGGCGGCCGCATGCCCCGGGGCACCGCGGGCGTGATGAAGGACCTGGAGGACAAGCAGAAGCGCCGCAGAACGCGCACGCAGCGTGACAGCCTCGATATCGCCCTGACCGACCTCACGGCCTTCTACCGCGACGTCCTCGCCCTCCAGCTCGGCTCGCGCGTGGCCATCGCCAACGCGGACGCCGAGGACGCCCTGGAGCGCCTCGCCCGCGGCAGCTCCCCGGAGTCCACGCTCCGCCGCATCGAGGCGATCGCCGCCTGCCGCGACGCCCTCGACCGCAATGTGGCGCCGCTGCTCGCGGTGGAGGCGATGACGATGGCGCTCAGAGCGGGCTGAGAAACCGGCCGGGTCTGGCGGCTCCGGGGTGAGTGGCCGGCTGGCGGCTCCGGGCTGACGACGTAACTCGTACGAGGCGCGGCGCGCACGCACGGCACCCATTCCGTCGCCCAGAGTTACGCTCGCTGGATGTACACACGGCGCACCCCCCGTTCCGCCTCCGGCTCCGGCGGTCTCCACAGCAGGACACGAAACCGGGCCAAGGCCGCCGCCGGACTGCTCGCCACGGCCGCGCTGCTCGTCTCCTCCTGCTCCTCCGGGAGCGCGACGACGTCCGCCGCCTCGGCCGCAGCGGAGGCGGCGCTGATCGCGCTGCCGCAGGCCACGCCCGCGGCGCTCTCCTCGTACTACGGGCAGAAGCCGGCCTGGCGCGGTTGCGGTGTCCCCGGCTTCGAGTGCGCCACCCTCAAGGCGCCGCTCGACTACGCCGAGCCGTCCTCCGGTGATGTACGGCTCGCCCTCACCCGTAAGAAGGCCACCGGTCCCGGCAAGCGGCTGGGCTCGCTGCTGGTGAACCCGGGTGGGCCGGGCGGCTCGGCGATCGGCTATGTGCAGGCCTACGCGGGCATCGGCTACCCGGCCGAGGTGCGGGCCCGCTACGACATGGTGGCGGTCGACCCGCGCGGCGTGGCACGCAGCGAGCCCGTCAGGTGTCTGGACGGGCCGGACATGGACACGTACACGCAGACGGACGCCACACCCGACGACGGGAAGGAGACGGACGGGCTGGTCGCGGCATACCGGACGTTCGCCGAGGGGTGCGGCGCGGACGCACCCCGGCTGCTGCGCCACGTGTCCACTGCGGAGGCGGCCCGGGACATGGACATCGTGCGGGCGGTGCTCGGCGACGAGAAGCTGAACTACGTCGGGGCCTCCTACGGCACGTTCCTCGGGGCGACGTACGCCGGGCTCTTCCCCGACCGGGCGGGGCGGTTGGTGCTGGACGGTGCGATGGACCCGTCGCTGCCGTCCCGGCGGTTGAACCTCGAACAGACGGCGGGCTTCGAGACGGCGTTCCGGTCGTTCGCGAAGGACTGCGCACGGCAGCCCGACTGCCCGCTGGGCGGCAAGGGCACGTCGCCCGAACAGGTCGGCGAGAACCTCAAGGCGTTCTTCGCGAAGCTGGACACGCGGCCCGTCCCCACCGGCGGCGCCGACGGCCGCAGGCTCACCGAGTCGCTCGCCACGACCGGCGTGATCGCGGCCATGTACGACGAGGGCTCCTGGGAGCAACTGCGCGAGGCGCTGACGTCCGCGATGAAGGAGAACGACGGCTCCGGGCTCCTCGTCCTGTCCGACGGCTACTACGAGCGGGACGCCGACGGCGCCTACAGCAATCTGATGTTCGCCAACGCGGCGGTGAACTGCCTGGACCTGCCGGCCTCCTTCGACACCCCCGACGAGGTGAGCAGGGCCCTGCCCGAGTTCGAGAAGGCGTCGCCGGTCTTCGGCAAGGGCCTCGCGTGGGCCGCGCTGAACTGCGCGTACTGGCCGGTGCACGCCACGGGTGAGCCGCACCGCATCGAGGCGAAGGGCGCCGCACCCATCGTCGTGGTCGGCACGACCCGGGACCCCGCGACGCCGTACCGCTGGGCGCGGGCCCTGGCCGGCCAGCTCTCCTCGGCGCGCCTCTTGACCTACGAGGGCGACGGCCACACGGCCTACGGCCGCGGCAGCTCCTGCATCGACCGGACGATCAACGCCTACCTCCTCCGCGGCACCCCGCCCACGGACGGAAAGCGCTGCTCATAGCCCTGCTCTCCGCCCCGGAGGGCCCGCCTCCGGGGCTGGTGCGGAGCACTCTCCGAAACTGTGTAGACTTACCGTCGTTGCTGATCGCACCATAGTGCGGGCAGCGCGCCGCCTTAGCTCAGATGGCCAGAGCAACGCACTCGTAATGCGTAGGTCTCGGGTTCGAATCCCGAAGGCGGCTCTGTAGAAGCCTCAGGACTCACTCGCCGTGACCTGGGGCTTTTGCTTTTTCCACCCCCTGCGTCGGCCGACACAGGCTCCCCGGCTCGTGCCACTGAATCCAAGGGGTGCGCGAGGGGAGCGCATCAGCGCAGCGACGGTGCAAGGGGTGCGCAACCCCTCTTGGGTCCTTTGCTGTTGCCTGTGCGCGGGGTTTGTCGTCACCCGACAAACGTGCCTCTAGGCTTGGCTTCGTGGCAGATGTGATGGGCACCGTGAAGGGCAAGACGCTGGTTGCGCAGACCAGTGCCGTCCTGCTGACCCGAGGGCTTGAGGTCGAACCCGTCGCCGTGCGGAACGTCATCGCGCACATGGTCGACACTGTCGCCGAACGGGTAGGGATGGATGCCGAGGAGGCGATCCATCTGGTCACGTCGGAGGCTGTGGCCGACGCGATCGTCGCAGTGAACCGCCCCGGGTTCGGTAGAGATCTCACTGGGCGTTTGATTGGATCCGCACCCGAAGCTGCTTGGCAGACCACTTCTGCGCTGATTTCCCCTTGCTGGGGACCTCTGCTGCCAAGAGGGCGTAGGCGGCCAAGGGCGTGAGGGAGGGGGTGCTGGTTGGCCGCCGTCGGTGGAGTCGGCTGTGGCTCAGCACCGTGCCGTGCAGGTCGAATTGTGACGTGGCGGTGAGAAGACGCCGACCTGCACGCTCCAGTACGATGTCGGGTGGAAGTGGACGCCCCACCGCCACGTTTCCATTGCCGAGGTGCGACACGACTGGGCAGGACGTGGCATTGCCTGCACTGGCCAGTTCCGGGACGACGGTTGTCGCCTTTGGTGACTTGGCACGCGTGAAGGGCAGGACTCAATTCTCTATGGCGCACCACGTTCCTTGCGGCGAGCTGGCATGCGGAGCCGCCTTGTGGCGCTTGCTGCAACTGTTCCCGTTTGACGGTTTGCCAGGTGGCTGCTGCCGCAGCGTCGTTGCCGCGCGCGGGGGTGTTGAGGGCTTGTCGATGCGGGACGCACCGACTGCTGCCGGGCGTGTGATGTATGCCGGTGGTCCGGCCATGAGCATCCAAGGTGTGGCCATGGTGGTAGCGGGTGAGTGCCACCTGGGAAAACCACCGATCGGCCCCAGGACCTGTCCGCAAAGCTCCGTCTGCCCCGCGAGACCTGGCACGCGCCCCCAAGTTCTCGGCCTCAGGCGAGCAGGCAGGGAGCCCCTTCGCCTTCGCCGCACCGGGCGATGTCCCACGTACATCCAGTACGAGACGTGCGCCGCGCATGCTCGGTGCACGCACCAGACGCCGAAACGGCCGCTCGCCGGGAGGAGGAGGGGACTGCGCGGGCACGTCCTACGTCGTTACAGCACCGGTCGGAAGCTGGCGTTGCCCGCCCGGCCGCGTCTGCGCTCTGTAACGCCAGAGGCGCTGAACGGTTCCCAGTCGATGAAGCCGCGTGTCACCTCAAGGGACGTTGCGCCGTCTCGGCTGAGCATGAACGGACGCCAGATGTCCTCTCGCGACGTCGAGCGCACAGCTGGCGCGGCGAGAATCGATGGCCTCACGTACGCGCGGGTACTGAAGCGTTGTGCCTGTAACTCCCCGACGAGCGGGCCGTGGGAAGAGAGGTGTGTAAGGCACAAGCGCATTGAGGAACGAGTGCCGCAGCTTCCCATGAGGTATATCATGAAAATACCTATAAAGGGTGAAGACCTTAAAAGCTGCGAATTCAACTGGTCATTGAACAATGCGGCCTCGCTGATTTTCCGGCATCTGGCAGCGGCATTACGACGGGCAGGGGAATAGAAGTGTCAACATTTCAGGCAGATCAACCTGTTGGCACGTGGGTTGATGTATTTCCCTGGGTGGAGTATCTCGGCGCTCATGAGCTTATCGCGCTACAGCGACTCGGCGGTCCTGCGGAATGGTGGGCCAAGGAAAGTCCGGAACAGACGGCGGCCAGACGTCCCTCAATTGATGAAGTGTTTGGTCTGCTCGCTGCCATTCTTTTGTCCAGCAAGAGTGTGATGAATGAGGACTGCGGAGTGCTCTTTCCGACACTCCGGGACGCTGTATCGGTGGAGGACTTCGGGGCAGGAAACGACGGAATCTTGGCGTTGGCTGACGCTGAGATCGGCGTGCTTGGTGATTTCCGCGGTAAGACGCCACATGATCTCAGAGTGATGTTGCGGCTGTCGCGCGGGGAGGTGGAAACGCTACTTGGGCACCTCGTGCAAACCGTTGCCCTGCCGGAAGGAAAGCTCCATTCCGTCGCGCTGATGCAGTGGTTCGAGGAGCTGGACGGCAGAGAACAAAGCATTCTGTTGCTGCATCGTTGCGCCCGTGAACCTCAAGCGCTCGGCATCTTGGCTGCGAATCACCGAATTCCATTGGAACGCATTCAAGAACTCTCCGAAGGGCTTCCCAGGCGCCTTCAAACGGCTGTGGAAGATTCACGCGCTCTGCGGGCGGCGGTGGCAGAGTTTGACCGTGTTACTGCGGCACCTGTGCTGCGCACGCAGCTTCTGGAACGTCTTGTCTGGCTTGACGATCGTTTGCCAGAAAGTGATGTCAATCTACTGTCACTGCTTTCGGACCTGCGCGAAGTGAATACCCTGGAGCAATGGATGTGCCGGGATAACGTGCGCCAGCGAGCGAGACAGACGCTGAAGATCCTTGACCTCGAAGACGACGAGGTGATGTCCGGTTCCGTTGCCAGGAGAATACTTACTCGGCATGGATGGGCTGCAGCACACATCGATGAGTGGCTCGAGTTCTGCGGAATTGCTTCTCAAAACGGGCAGCTGCACTACAGTGCAGCTGCCATAGCGCACTTGCCTGATGACTCTTACGGAGAAATGCCCGTGCAGGAGGAGAGGAGCCTCCTGACCACCGCGGGGGGCGTTCTTTCTTCTGATCACGTTCCCCCGTCGGTGACGGAAGGCGATCACTCGGCGGAGCCGCAGAGCGCACCCCTTGGTGCCGAAGCGGCAGAACCAACGTCCCAGACGACGCTCAGCGCACCGGTGCCGGCAGACGCACTCGCCATTCGAGCGTGGGCACGCCGCAATGGGTTTGACATAGCAGAACGCGGACGTATTCCCCGAGCAGTTCAGGAAGCGTATAACCGGGAAGCGGGCGGCACTTTGCCCGCTTCGTCCCAGCGAGGGGTGACTTCACCCTCTCTGGTCAGCGGTGACCAGCCTCGGGTGCGCAACGCACTCGCCGAGGAATTCGAAGCGCTGGCATCGGCGATGGGTACGGAGGAACGGGGGGTGACATTCGGTTCAGTCGTGCGATACGGAGAAGAGTTGCCGGCGAACGTGCAGAAGATCGTCCACCGCATCCTCAATGCCACGCTGAGTGAACACGGTTGGATCGTTGACGCAGTGGCACCAGCAGTACACGCCGCGAACAATGGCCACGGCGCATTGCAGGGGACGCTCAAACAGCGCGCCTGGAAAGTTTTGGAAGAAGCGGATCATCCGCTGTCGACGGCATCACTCGTCTCAAAGATGGGCGACCCGGTGAATGAACGGTCCCTGAAAGTACAGCTTGCCGCCGATATGCGTTTCATGCGCAGTGACATCGACTCCTGGGCGTTGTCGGATTGGCAATTGCGCCCCTACACCAGCGTGCGCGAACTTGTCGGGGAAGAAGTCGACAAGGCAGGCGGCAGCGTACACAGTGATCAGCTGATCCGGGATTTGACGCAGGCATTCTCCATCAAGGAGTCCACGGTGCGGCAGGTGATGTCATCCCCTCCTTTCACAGCCCGTGGCGGATTCGTGCAGCGCCTCACTGACATTGCGGGCGAGGGAGAGCGGGGAGACGTGGGAAGGCATGGGGATTCTGCCAGTGAGGGGGTCGGTGTTCAGCTGGCGCGGGACCTCGGATTGGACTTCTAGTGGATGTTTCAGGAACTCTCCGTGATGCCGGTCTAGAGGGAGAATATCGTAGTGACCGTGGCAATGTTGTAGATGATTTCTATGTACCGGCTCTCCGTGCATCGAGTTCATACGATCGCGCAGTCGGGTACTTTACCGCCTCTGTCTTGGCGATCATTGGAGAGGGTGTAGACGACTTTACACGGCGTGGAGGGGCAATGCGTATCATCGCCTCTCCCTACCTGCTCGATGAGGATATCGCCGAGATTGAAGCCGGTTATGAGCTGCGCTCCGTCGTGGAAAAGGCAGCTATCCGGGACTTGGAGCGTGCCACGAAAGACGTCCGGGCCGCGCGCGGACTCGGGAGGCTGGGCACCCTCGTGGCCGAGGGGCGGCTGGACGTGAAGCTTGCCTATGTTGCTGCAGGTAACCGTATCGGCATGTATCACGAAAAGATCGGGGTCTTCCGTGACGACCGGGACCTTGTAGCGTTCAAGGGAAGTGCCAACGAGACCTTGTCCGGCTTGGTCGGCAACTTCGAGTCCATTGAGGTCTTCCGCAGCTGGGACGAGCGAGACCGCGAACGGGCTTTGCGTATCAGCAGAGACTTCGATGACCTGTGGGAGGACAACACTCCTCTCCTGCGGGTCATGCCCTTCACTGACGCCGCGAAGAAGATCATCGAGCGTAGCAGTCGGGCGATGACCGATCTGGAGGAGAAGTCGTCCATCCCGCAGGGCGGAGCGCCGATCACGATCGCGACGGAAGACCGCGCCGGCATGCTGACGATCCCGGCACAGCTGCAGGTGCGCGACTACCAAAAGCAAGCGGTGGCGAACTGGTTTGCCGAACAAGGCCGCGGCATCCTGCGGATGGCCACCGGAACAGGCAAGACACTCACCGCCTTGTCGGCTGCCGCCCAGGTCACCAAGATGCTCCACAAGGCCGACGAACCGCTACTCACCATAGTGATCGCTCCCTATCAGCACCTTGTGGACCAGTGGTCGAAGGACGTCGAGTGGTTTGGGGTGCATCCCCTCCGCGCCTATGAGTCGACCGCTGCCTGGTTCCCCTACGCTTCCCAGTTGCTGGATGCGTTGGCGCTGAAGACCGCCCGGGGCGGTGTGATCATCACGACCAACAAGACCTTCGGCGATGCCGCATTCCAAAGCATCCTGGGCCGCTACCGCGGACGGCTGCTCCTTATCGCCGACGAGGCTCATAACCTCGGCGCCCGGAATATCAGGTCGAAGCTGCCCGAGAGTGCGGAGTTCCGTCTCGGGTTGTCGGCGACACCGGAACGCTGGTTCGACGACGAAGGCACCGCAGCCCTCACGGACTACTTCGGCCATGTGGTCTTCGAACTGGGCATCGGCGACGCCATCAAGGCTGGAGCGCTGTGCCGCTACACCTATACGCCAGTGGTCGTCGAGCTGGATGCAGAAGAGACCGACCTGTATGTGGAGATCACCGAGAAGATCGGCCGGATCTTGGCGGTCCAGCAGTTCTCCGAACAGCCCGACGAGAACAGCCCCTTGGGACACCTGCTGCGGAAACGGGCCAACCTTCTGGGCCACGCCCGTGCGAAGCTGCCCGCGCTCCAGCGGGAGATCGAAAAACGCGGTGAAGACTGGTACCAGTTGCTCTACTGCGCAGAGGGACAGCATCCGCTGGCCTATGAGGGCGGCGCACCGCAGGAGTCGTCCCAGATCGATCAGGTGTTGGATCTCGTCGGCAATCAGCTGCAGATGCCGGCTGCCCGCTACACCGCCGAGACGAAGCGTGCCGAGCGCCGCGACGTTCTGCAGCGTTTCGCTGATCGCAAGCTACAGGTCATCGCCTCCATGCGCTGTCTGGATGAGGGCGTTGACGTGCCCGCCGCCCGCACCGCCTACCTGCTGGCCAGCTCCTCCAACCCGCGCCAGTTCATCCAGCGCCGCGGCCGGGTGCTGAGGCGGGCACCGGGCAAGACCATGGCGGACATTGTCGACTTCATCGTCGTACCGCCAACGGACATGCCTGATCTGCAGGACCGAACCGAGCGCAGCATCGTGGCCCGCGAGCTCGCCCGGGTGACGGAGTTCGCGCGACTCGCGGACAACGAGGCGGAGACCCTCGACCTCCTGCGTCCGCTGCGCCTGCGCTATGGCCTGCTCGACATCTGATCCACCGTGATTGCTGCCGTATCACCCTAGGAGTCGCCATGAGTGAGAAGAAGACTGCACAGGAAGTGCTGAATCAGCTATCGCCCGAAGGCGTGAAGCTCGCCAAGCGTGTCATCGAATTGGAGCGTGAAAACTTGCACATTAGAAGTTCAACCACCGTAGTCAACGAGATCGTGGCTGCCGTGAAGGGACTGATCAAGTGAAGCTCCTGAGGCTGACGCTGGACAACTTCCGGGCCTTTTACGGCCGCCAGACCCTGGACCTTGCCGTCGAGGACGAAAAGCCGGCGGTGCTGATCTTTGGCAACAACGGTGCAGGGAAGACGACCCTTCTTAATGCGTTCGCCTGGGCTTTGTATGGGAAGTTTTCCGCGGATGTCGAGCAGCAGCATCGCGTCATCCACGATCAGAAGTGGGCCGAGACTCCCCAGGGCGCTCCGGTCAGCGCGTCGGTGGAGCTGAAGTTCGAGCATGCCGGCGTGATCTTCTCTGCGCTGCGTGAAGTAGCCACCGTCAAGAACTCCGAGGAGCAGACAGAAGTTGCGGCAACGCTCACCGTGAATGAGGTGAGAAACGGGGAGAGTAAACCCGTTGCCAACGGTCAGGACCGCATCGAGAAGATCCTTCCCGAGGGTTTGCGCCGGTTCTTCTTCTTCAACGGTGAGCGCATGGAGAAGATGTTCACCGGTGAGGAGAGCAACGACGAGGTCAAACGGGCCATCAAAACGCTGATGGACTTGGAGCCGATGGAGCGGGCGATCGCCGAGCACCTTCCCGCAGCAGCTCGGCGTCTCGCCAAGGAGATCGACAAGGGCGGCGACAGCCGCCTGCAGCAGCTGCGCGACCAGCAGGAGAGCCTTGAGCAGCAGCGTGACGACGCCGACCGACGGGCACGGAAAGTCTCCAAGGACATCAGCAGCTACGAGAGTGAAATCAAGGCGCTGGAAAGCGCGTTGCGTAGCCACGCGGAGTCGAAGCCGTTGCAGAACGCGCGCAAGAAGCTCGAGTGGAAGATCAAGGAGATGGGCGGGCAGCTCCAGGACCGGTATGCGCGCAAGCGCGAGATCCT
This sequence comes from Streptomyces sp. NPDC006265, assembly GCF_040613555.1. Classification (NCBI taxonomy): domain Bacteria; kingdom Bacillati; phylum Actinomycetota; class Actinomycetes; order Kitasatosporales; family Streptomycetaceae; genus Streptomyces; species Streptomyces sp. NPDC006265. The sequence goes on along the minus strand of NZ_JBEXSH010000039.1, from coordinate 9,846 downwards.
GTCCAAGGGGGGCTTCCTTGCCTTCACGTCGCACGTTGACGAGACAGTGATAGGGCTGGCGGAAGCCATGCGGGAGCGCCGACAGCTGCCCGCCGGCATCCAACGAGACTTCATCGATGGGCTCCTCGACGAAGGGGTGTGTATGTGCGGCACCCCTGTTCCACACGGCAGCCCGGCATACGAGGAACTGGACAAACGCCGCTACAACGCCGGTCTTGCTGATGTGGAAGCCCGCTGGATGTATGTCAGCGGGCAGGTGAAGCACCTGGGGGAGGCGCGGCAGACGCTGCTCGATGACCTGCGGCAGGCGACGTTTGAAATCCAGGCGTGCCAGGACGAGATCAAGAGCCTGGAGGAGGAGAAGAGCGAGATCGACCGCCAGCTGCAGGGCGTGAACATCGAAGACGTGCAACGCCTTGAGCATAAGCGCAAGGAGTACGACGAGAAACGCATCGATGGGAACACTGAGCACCAGCGCCTGGAGGAGCGAAGGGTTGAGTTCGAAGCCGAAATCGAGAAGATGAAACGACTCTTCAGGTCCGCGCAGGCGGCGGATGAAGCGTCCCGGAAGGTACAGCGGCAAGTCAATCTCGTGAACGAGGTGCTGGACACCTTCCGTGAGGCCCTGGAACTGAAGACCGAAGAGGTCCGCGAACAGCTCGATGCGAAGGTCAAGGAAGTCTTCTCGAGGATCTTCATCAAGTCCTACGAGCCCGAGCTGACGGATTCCTTCGAGCTGCTGCTGAAGTCGCCCGCAGGGATCGCGATCCGTAGCACGGGCGAGAACCAGGTACTAGGGTTGTCCTTCGTCGGTGCCGTCTCGGAGATCGCCAAGCAGATCCACCAGCGTAAGACGAAAGGCAGCGACGACATCATCGGCGAGGGTGGCATCTACCCGGTCGTCATGGATGCCCCCTTCGGAAGCCTGGACCTGACCTACCAGGAAGAGATCTCTCGGGCGCTGCCGAAGCTCACCTCACAGATCGTCACCCTGCTGTCGAACTCCCAGGCACGCGGGAAGGTGATGGACAACCTCCAAGGATCGGCGACGCGCATGTATGTGCTGCGCACGGTGACGCCCAACACCGGTGCTACGGAGGAGACGATCGAGATCAACAACCGGGCCGTTCCCTATGTCTCGCACGGCGAGTTCGAGCACACCGTTTTGGAAGAGGTGGCCCTCTGATGGCATTCGAGGATCGTTTCCGGAGGCCGGCAGCTCATGAGGAACTTATTTCCGCTCTGGCCGGCAAGGAAGGGCCCTTCAGCGCGATGGTGGATGTGCTGATGTTCGCTGCAGTGCTGGGGCGTCACAAGGATAAGCGGGAACCCTTCGACAAAGCTGGCGAGCCGATCCGCTTGGCGCTGGTCGAAGGACGCCAGTACGGCGATGTACTCATCGATATGATCGCGGTGGCGGAGGAGCCGGACGATCCGGAAATTCTTGGCGACGAACGCCAGCCTGACCGGGTCAACATCTTCGAGGAGTACGCCAATGGCGGGTTGAACTTTATTCAGGGCGAGGTCAATGCCAGCGGCGGGCATGACTACGTCTCCATCGTCAGCACGTTGGTGATGGAATCCCTCACCGCGCCCGACGAGCGGCAAAATGACGTCTCGGAACTGATGCAGGCTGCAGAGCTGGACTGGTAACGCCCCACGCGGATACCCCCTGGCACGACAGGCAGCACCATTGCCGCTGCTTGCCGTGCCGGGCGTGCCACGTCAACCGGTGACCGAACCGACCAACCCCTCAATGGTGGTCAGTTCCTTGTGTCCTCCGAGGTAGCCGATGCCGCGGTGCAGGTGCACGGTGAGGGTCTGGGCCACGTTCTCCTCCGTGAGCGGTATGCCGTCGGCGATGCAGCGTTGCTTGAGCAGAGCCAGATAGATGTCGCCGTGCTGGCCGGCGAAGGTCTTCCACGTCATCTCGACGTTGGAGTCGGTCACGACGTCTTTCACCAGCGGCGTGGAGGGATCCTTCAGCGACAGGGCCAGGGCCCACCGGCACAGCACGTTCCACTGGGTGATCCCAGTGGTGCGCTTGAGCCGGACCAGGCGGTCGCGGGCGGGTTGGGACAGACGGACGGTCTCAAGCGACATTCTGGTCTCCAGCGCTCCACCAGTAGCCTTCCATGACGTTCGTGGTGAACTCGGTATCGTCGTGGACCAAGGTGTAGGTGCGGGCTACGGACTTTTTCAAACGGCCGAGCAAGTAGGCGTCGATCTCTTCGTCGGTGGACAGCAGCAAGACCTGGTCGCTGGCGTGGGGAAAATACCGGTCGACAAGATGTTCGCGATGACGGCTGTCGAGGCGGCCCAGCGGCGTGTCGATGACGTTCGGCAGACGATTACCAGCCACCTTCATCAAGCCCCAGAGCAGTGACACTGCCAGCAACTGGCGCTCACCCGCGCTCAAGCGCCCCGGGTCGATGGGCTCACCACTGGCGTCGGTCAGCGTCACCGTGTACTTCTCCGTATCAATGCGCAGATCGTGCACCAGCCCCTGCTTGCGCATGAGTTCCTTAAAGCTCTGCAGCATCGCCACTTCCAGACGGCTGATGTGCCGCTGCAAAAGCGCCTCGCTGAAGCGGTTCAGCGTGACGCGAGCCTTCTCCGAGTACTTGATAATCCGCTCGACTTCCTCGGCTTTGACCTTGGTCCGCACGAAGTCGTTGTGCGCACGTTCCAGAAGATCGGTGACGTGCGCGCGGCGGCGTTTGAGCTCATCGAGCTGAGCTTGTGCACGCTCGACGGCTACCTCCTGGAGCGCGACGGCCCGCTTCTGCTCCTCGCGCGCTGCCTGCAACGCCTCCACCTTGCTCTGCGGTGGCACACCCGCCAGCTGGCGGTCCAACTGGTCAAGCTGCTCGGCAGTGTCGAGAGTGTGGGCCAGCACCTCACCAGCCCGCGCCTTATCCCGCCCCAGCGCTTCCTCCAGGGCGTGCAGCTGGGCCAGCGCATCGTGGGGGAGCTGGAAGTCGACGGTGAGTTCGGCAGACTCCGACCGCTTGGTCCGGTCGGCCTCCAGCTGCGCCAACACCTCACCACGAGCTGGGGCGGGCACCAGTTCAGCCAGCCACTGGTCGCGCTCAGTCAGCACCTCAAGCACCTGACGTGCCTCGGCAGCGCTCTGCTCGCGATGCGCCTGCTGACGCACCTGAGCCAGCTGCTCATCCATCATCAGCAGCGGCAGCGGACCGCTGGCCACCTGGGTAAGTGAGGCGCGCAGCTCGCTCAGCAGGGCATTGATGCGCTTACGTTCGGCTTCGAGCCCAAGACGTCGCTCGAAGAGCGTGCCGCCCTCCTTTTCAAAGGCTCGCTCCAAGCTTTCCAGCTCGCGCTTGGCCTTACCGGCCTCGGTCCGGCACTGGCCGAGGCTTTGATGCGCACTTTCCAACTGCTCCTGGACCACGTCCCGTTCACGTTCCTGGGCGTGGATATTGTCCATGAGGTGTTGCTCTTCGTCGGAGAGTCTCTGCCGTCGTTGCAGCGCTAGCAGGTCGGTGCGCAGCTGTTGCACGGTACTGACCCCCAACAGGGAGTGCACCGCGGATTGGATCACTGAGGCGGCGCGCTCTGGATCGGCCAGGGATTCGATCTTCTCACCGTCGAAAAACGACAGGGAAGCGATCTCCGCGGGGAGCAAGTCTTCCACATGATCGGCCCAGCCCTCACTGAGTAGCCGGCTGAACTTCGCATCCGGGGCGGACCGGCGGCCCGTAGCGGTCTTGTCGCCGTAGGCTTCGTCGACGAAGACGTTCAAAAACTCCTTGAGGGACTTCCCGCTCGTGTGCCAGCTACGCACGACACGGTAATAGTGCTCACGTCCGTCCACCGTAACGGTGAATTCGAGCGTAATAGCCGATCCACGGGTGGGATCCGCCTGGCGGTTGATGCTCTCACGCAGGAACGTCTCATAGGGCTTGGTGCCCCGGCCGCTACACCGGGCCCGAGCACCGTAGAGCACGAGTTGGATCGCATCGAGCAGCGTCGTCTTCCCACAACCGTTGAGGCCACCGATCAAGATGATCGGCTTGTTCTTCTTCGGAGTGAGGTTGAGCGACTGCTTGCCTCGGTACGCCCCAAACTCTTCGAGGATGATCTTACGCAGGAGCATCGAGGCCAGTTTCGTCGTCGAAGGTCAGGTTGGTCGCCACGTCGTCGTGCCACTTCTTCTTGCGCAGGGCGAAGTCCACGGCGTCGTCGTGGCCGTCGTAGTAGCCCTTTTGCACCGCATCCTCCAGCGCCTTGAACAGGCCCGCGCGGCGAGTCATCGTGCGGTACTTACGCTCCACGGACAGCAGTTCACGCACCATGTTGTAGTGCAGTTCGTCGTCCTCGCAGAGCTCCTTGAGGATCTCCATCTCATCCGAGCCCATGACGAGCTGCTCATCGAGCGGACCTCCGGGGAAGTCCTCACCGGTAGCGGCCTTGTAGATGCGTGGCAGGGAATCCTCGACCTCGTGCTTGTCGAAGACCCAGATGCGGCGGATCTCGTGGAGCTCATCCAGCGTGATCAGCTCGATGTTACGCACGTGCTGGGGGGCGTTGGCTCGGATCCACGTCTGGGCTTCGAGTAGTTCTTGCAGCCAAGTCTCGCGGTAGCCCTGCAGGTAGGGGCCGTGGATCGCACCGTCGTTGAACAGCATGACCTTGCCGTTCATCCGGCGGAAGTCGCGTGCCGGCTTGTCCGCGCGCGGATAGGGGACCTTCTTGCCCGCAGGTAGCTCGGGGTCGCTTTCGTCCTCGATGTAGCCGAAGGGGGCATCCAGCTTGTCGCGCAGCGTCAGAAGCGGCAGCATCCACTCCTTCTCTTCATCGTTTTGGATCATCGCCGACATGGACTTGTCCTGCTCGACCAGCGTGCACGTCCAGCAGCCGAAACGGCTGGAGCCGCACGACGGCGTGGTGGAGTCGACAACCAGCGGGCACTCACCGTCCGCGGAAGCACCCTGGTACATCGTGAGCAGGTCGTGATTGTTGTAGCCCCAGGGATTGGGCACCTGCATCAAAAATTCCCACACGTCATCGTTGGTCCAAGCCTCAACGGGACTGTAGACGAGCGAGTTGGGAAGGTTGGCGTTGGGTGAGAGCCGGTCGCGTACCCGACGCTTCTCATGCTTTTCCATGGCTCGGGCGCGCGCCTGGCTCTCCGCTTTGCGGATCCCGAGCACCATGATGGCTTCACCATGGGCGGCGACAACACTGCGGATGAAGGAGTTGGATGGCTTGATCTTTAGCCGTTCAGTGCACCACCGGAACTTCGGCCGGGGAGCAGGGTAGCCGCGGCCGATCAAATTCACCCAGAAGGTGTCCTTCACCTGAGGGGTCAGCCGGTGTGGCTCAATTGGCAGCGACTGCTCAGCCGCTGCCGTACGCATTGTCTCCAGCGAGGTCGTCACCCAAGCTGCCACTACTGGATTCTCTACCAGGGTGTCCGTGCTGATGACGTGCACCGGCTTGGTGCGCTGCTCAGCCGGCAGGTCGGCGAGAGCCATCCAGATCAGCTGCAGGACTGCGGTGGAATCCTTGCCACCGCTGTAGCCGATGACCCACGGCACCTCATCCGCGATATACAACTCGCGTACTTCGGCGGTCAGTTCGGCTGTCACCTCGCTGAGTGAACGGCCATCGAAGGGCTGGCGCCCCACCGGAATGAGGGGAATGTTCAAAGGGATGGTCACGCGTCGCCTCGCAGATATGCGTCTTCCACTCGCTGTTCTTCAGGGCTGAGACTCAGGCCGATGTGGTGACGAAGATAATTTACGGTCAGTGTCACGTTCTGATGGCTTTTTGAAACGCGTCCGCCGACGATGGCGCGCCCTTCCCAGTCGGTGTTGGAGCGAGACCAGTCGATCTTTTTGAGAGAGGAGATCTTCTTAGTCCACTGAGGTTTCGCTGTCGATTCCCGAAAGAGAGTGTTTCCGATTCGTCCCAGGGCGTGCAGGGCGATGCCGTGGCTGTGAATGAAGTCGCGGCGCATCTCCGAGGCCGACAGCTCACGCCGCCTGACCATGCCCCACTCGGGGAGCGTCTTGTCGATTGCCTCCCAGTAGGACTGGGCGAGGTTGGCGGCGGCTTCCGGCTCGAGGTCGAGGCCTTGGAGGAGGGCCTGGGTGCCGTAGTAGAGGGCACTGAGCGTGAACATCTTGCGGGAGCGGGCGGAGAGATTGCTCTTCTCCATCTCCACGTAGCCCTTGAAGACGGAAGAGCGCGCTGCGATGCGCCGGGCGGTGATCGCTTCTTCGTCGCGGTGGTCGTAGAGCACACCGATCGAGCGCGCCGGACGGACCGCATGCCGATTGAGGTCGGCGAACATCTGCTGGGAGCGGGCGAGCCCGGAGTCGTGAAAGAAGACGACGGCGATCGTCTCATCACCCAGATCAGGGTTCTCCTTCAGCGCCTGCTCGATGGCGGCACGTCGATGCTGTCCGTCGTTGATCAAAAAACGGGCGTCCATCGGAATGTGGAGCTGGCCCGTGCGCATGCCCGCGCCCTCAGTGGCGTGGGCATCGAAGGACATGTCGCCATCGACGGACGCAGTCAAGGCGCTGAAGACATAGTCATCTGGATTGTCCAGAATGTACCGCGTGAGCGCAGGCAATCGGCCCTTGTTCAGGACCCGTTGAGCCCGCATCTCCGGAGAAAGATCATCTTCATCGAAGATGAAGATCTTCGGGATGAGGCGCAGGGGGCACATCGAGATGTAGTACTCCCGTCCCGCCTGGACGCCGCGGATGCCGGGGAAGCTGTAGGCGAACCCCGCCGTTGTCCTGGGTACGGCGGCTCGGGGCGCTGCTGAAGTCTCCACGGCGCAACCCTAGCAAAGTACGTCACCTACTTGACGTACTCCCTCACTCTTCACGCGCCGAGCGCAGGCAGGTGTGTCTCGGCGGTCCTCGCAAGGGCTAAAACGTGGTGCTGACCCACGTCAGAGCGCAACAGCATGACGTACCACGCGGGGGAAATGACGTTCATGAACCGAGATGATGCCGCGGACCGCTGCCGACGTGTACGTTAACGACTTGACGTACATCCTGGTACGGGATCGGTTTCGGAGTTGGGTGACTGCTGTGGTGACGTATCTCGACGTGGCGGCGACAACACGCGTGGACACGCGGGTCTCTGATGTGGTGTTGCACTGGATGACAGAGGAGTTCGGCAACGCCGGCAGCCGCACGCACGAGTACGGTACGCGCGCGAAGAAGGGGGTCCATGAGGCACGCGCCTTCATTGCCGCAACGGTGGGCGCCAAGACCGAAGAAGTGATCTTCACGAGCGGCGCGACCGAATCCAACAACATCGCACTACTTGGTCTCGCCGCGCACGCTGAGGCGACCGGACGCCGCCACATCATCACCTCAGCCATTGAACACAAAGCTGTCATCGAGCCCCTGATGCACCTGCAGAGCAAAGGCTTTGAGGTCGACTTCCTGCAGCCAGGCAGCAGCGGCCGCATCACCAAGGAAGCCGTCCTCGACCGACTGCGCGACGACACGGCGCTGGTCTCGCTCATGCACGTCAACAACGAGACCGGAGTCATCCAGCCCGTTGCCGAGCTAGCACACGAGCTACGTGCAACGAAGACGTTCCTGCACGTCGATGCCGCCCAGGGCTATGGGAAAGTCCCAGACGACCTCAAGGCGCCCATCGACTTGATCAGCATCAGCGGACACAAGATCGGCGCGCCCAAGGGTGTCGGCGCGCTCGTCACCCGACGCCGCGGCTGGGACAAAATCCCCCTCGAGCCGATCATGTTCGGCGGGGGGCAAGAACGCAAACTGCGTCCCGGCACGCTCCCGGTTCCCCTGATCATGGGACTGTACGAAGCCGCGAAAATCTTCCGCGAGGGGCACGACCGCTGGGCGCGCGAGGCACAGGCGATGCGGACCCGGCTGCTCGACGCACTCGCCGCGCACACCCGCTTCCAGATCAACGGCGACACCCAGCACGCCGTCCCGCATATCCTCAATGTGACCTTCGACGGGCTGAATGCCGAAGCGCTGATCGTCCGGCTCAAAGACCAGGTGGCCATCGCCACCGGCTCTGCGTGCACCAGTGCCTCTTACACTCCCAGCCACGTCCTCACCGCCATGGGGCTGCCCGAGAAGGTCGCCACGAACGGACTGCGCTTTTCCTGGCTGCCCAGTCAGGTGGAACACTTCGATCCGGACAGCCTCGCCAAGACCATCGCCCACATGCAGCCAGCTGAATAACTGCCAGCGGTGCTTACCCGTTCACACGGCGTACGAGGCGGTGACCACGCAACTGACGCCCGCAGCGGATCAGTTCCGCCTCCCAGCCATTCTCCGTCCCGATGAGAGACGGATGCGCATACAAACCTGCTCTCACCTCCGACTCCGTCAAACGGCGATAGCGAGGGACATCGCCATCGTCCGGAGCCAGAAACTCGTGCTTGCGATGCAACAGCGGCCGGTTCTGCGACTCTGTATACGAGATGTGTGAGATCTGCAGCGTTTGAAGGTCAACGAGGTAGGACGACACGATCCGCGGATGGGGATCGCTGTCGAAAGCAGGGTAATCCAGCCAACTCACCGCCCGGCCCTGATGCTTGAGCTTGGCGATAGTCCACTCCTGTGGCCGGCCAGCGGCGATCGCAGCACAGTGCTCGTACAGGCGCAAAATCGTCGGCAACCGGTCAACAGCCCGACGATGCACATACAAGGCGGTCGGCGTCATCTTGCCGATCACCGAGGCGTGCATGGTGCTGCGTACATACCCGTCATCCCGCAGCTTCAGCAACAGGCGATCCGAGCGCTGGCAAGCCTCCCTATACGAGCTGAAGAATGCTCGGACATTGAGTTGGACGCCCAACGGTAGATCAGTGAACGGCCCACGGCCGTTGAAGAGCTCAACGGCCAGATACAGCAAAGTATCCAAAGTGGTGCGCTTGGCACCTTGCGCCACCTTCTCGGCATCGGACGTCTCCCGCACCAGTCGCTTTAGCTCGCCCGGCTTGAGATGGGCCAGCAGCTCGGCGGTTGCGCGAGGCATCTCCTCGATACGAGGCGGCCGACCGTGCCGTTCGACATAGTCCACGAGCGCCGAGATCGCCGACGTGGTGTCCTCGGAAGCCAGCCACTGCGCATGCGGCACGATGCGCTGCGCGAGATACCCAAGGCGGGCGGACTCGTCCTTGAACGCGTAGACCACACCCGGTGACACAGACACGACGCGCGCGCCGGTGACCTCCTCCACGTAAGCGCGCAACTCGCTTGCATCAAAGAGGTGCTGGAACGTCTGCCGACTGGTGAGCAGGCCGTCTCCGAACTCCTGCCCCCGAACTTTCGACTTCTCCCACGTCAGCCGGGCTGACACGATCAAGACGGCCCGAGCCAAATCCCAAGCCTGCCGAAGCGTGCGCCTGCGCTCAGCAGGATCCTCAATCACATTCAGCACGTAGGTCAGCAGCACCACATCCGACGCAGTCGGCTGTGCCTCGCAGCGGTAGTACGGATCCCAGCCCGTGACCCGGCAATCGAGCCTACTTAAGGCCCGGACATCGTCACCCCGTCCGCACCCGTAGTCGAGAACGGACCGGTCCGAGCTCAGCTGGCCATCGGCGAGCGCCTGCCGCGCCGGCACGGAGAGGGCAGCGCGGCCAATGGCGGTCAGGCGGCGGTCGCTCTTCCAGGTCTGCTGCATAGATCATCGATCACAGGTCGTCGAACGGGATGCCCGCAGCTTAGCCCGAGGCTGGCAAGCGTCGGGCCGAAAATCCCCCGATCACACACCCCGGGCCGTGGCGGAAGCGACGCGGTGGGGGCGATCATGCCGACGGCCGACCTGGACTGTTTGGCCTCCACGGGTGTCCGCGGAGAA
>NZ_JBEXSH010000038.1:0-20934 GCF_040613555.1 Streptomyces sp. NPDC006265 | reverse complement strand
GGGACGGGATGGGGACCATCCCGTCCCTGGGCGGCCGCACTACCCGTCCATGAATCCGAGCTCCGTGTCCGGCCGGCACTGCGGGCATGCCTTGACTCCGTCGGCGAGGGCGCGCCGGGCGTGGTCCCGGTCGACGCCCTTGCTGCGCCGGCCCGCGTTCCAGCAGCCGCCGACGTGGACGTACACCGCTTCCTGTCCGGACAGGCCGCGTTCGATCAGCCAGTCCGGCGCGGGCGGCCTGGCCAGGAGGCCGCGCCGGTGTTCGGCCTGGCGGCGTTCCTCGTCCACGATCCAACGGCGGGTGCGTGCCAGGTCGCGCGCCTGCACGCGCTCCAGGAAGCGGAGCAGCGCGAGCCGCGACTCTGGATCGTTCATGCGTTCGATTTTAGGTCAAGCGGAGGCTCATCCAGACGTACGCGGCCATGCCCAATGAGCCGCGAGCCATGAGGTCGGCCCACACCGGGAGAATCTCGGCGAGGCGATCCGTCTCCAGGACTCCCCATGACAGAGCCGCCGTGAGGACGCCCGCCACCACCACGACGCACGCATACATGGCGCCCGCCCCGCGGTTCCGGCCGAGCCACGCGCCCAACAGCCCCGAGGGGATCTGCACCGCCACGTGGTAGCTCACACAGCAGAACACGACCGTCAGGAAGATCATGAACGGTGACACGCCCGCCGAGGGTTCACGGGTCGGCGCCCCTCCGTAGGCGTCCAGAGCCCAGGCCGGTGGCACAAGGAAGGTGAGGAGCAGCACCGCTCCGCTCAGATGCATGGCGGCAAGGTGTGCCTTCACGGTTCCCCCCCCCACGACCCGTCGCGTACCGCGTCCCCGCGCCCCACGTCGGCGTCGGCGGTGTGCGGAGGCTACCTCCGAGGTAATCGACGCGCGTCGGGCACCCCGGCAGGCTGGGTTCCATGACGCCCACCGATACCGCCGAAGCCACCCGCGCCACCGTCCGGAGGTTCCTCGAACTCCGCCTCGCAGGTGACACCGAGGGGCTCACGGCCCTCTTCGCCGACACCGTCGACTGGATGCTCGCCGAGAACCCCGCCGTGCCCTGGATCCGGCCCCGGTCCACCGCCGCCGAGTGTGCGGCGCAGGCCGGTGACCTGGCCCGCCACACCGTCCCCGAGGACACTCGCGCGTCCGTCGACACGATCCTCGTCGACGGGACCGACGCCGTGCTGACCGGGCAGGTGTCCGGGACGGTCCGGGCGACCGGCAAGTCCTTCTCGGGCCCCTTCGCGCTGCGGCTCACCGTCGAGGACGGACGGATCACCCGGCACCACCTGTACGAGAACAGCGTGTCGATCGCCGCGGCCTGCACGCCCTGACGCCCGGCGCGTGGCTCACGGGGCCGCGGCGAGAGGCGGCCCTGGTGAGAAGCGGCCGTGGTGAGAAGCGGCCCTGGTGAGAAGCGGCCGTGGTCAGAGGCGGCCGTGGCGAGAGGCGGCCGTGGCGAGGAGCGGCCGTGGTCAGAGGCGGCCGTGGCGAGAGGCGGCGCACCCCAAGCCCCCGCCACCCTCTCCGAGGTCACCCACGAGGTCACCCACCGACGTCACCGGCCGACGTCACCGTCACGACCCGGACGTACTGCCGCCCGTCCTCGTCCCGTACGACCACGCCCAGCCGCAGCAGTTCCCCGCGCAACTCCCGGGGCTCCTCGGCGCTGTCCTCGTCCTTGCGGGCCCGGGCGCGAGCCCGCAGCAGGGCGTCCGCGCCCGGGGGCAGGCCGGGGGTGCCGGGGACCCAGCGGCGGAACTCGGCGCGGTGCGGGTCCTGCCCCGCCCAGGTGCGGCCGTGGGCGGTGAGGGCGTCGGCCAGGCGCTGCCAGTTCAGGCCGCAGTGCTCCCGCGCCAGTTCGAGACCGGTCGGGCCGAGCAGCACGAGCTGCTTGCCGTCGCGGAAGAACACGGAGATCTCCTCGCGGGTGAACTCCTGGGCGCTGTCCCGGATCGTCAGGGTCACGTGGGTGTCGGCGACGCGGACGGACAGCGACTCGTGGACCGCCGTGAAGCCGAGCAGCAGACCGCCGAGCACACCCACCGTGATCGTGCCGAGGGTGAGGGCGGGCTCCGGCACCGAGGTCAGCAGTTCGGCCGGACCTTCGAGCGGTGCCCAGGGCAAGGTCAGCAGCAGATGGGCGAGAAGCGGGAGCAGGGCGCCGGCCACGGCACCGCAGGCGACGCAGAAGAGCACGATGGACCAGGCCGACTCGGCGAGTTCGGTGGCACCGCCCGCCCGCGGCCGGGGGCTCTTCCGCATGGGAACGTTCCTGGCTTCCTCCATGGCACGAGTCTCTTCGGAAGCCGTCCGCCCTGTCGTCGGCCGTTGGTCTACTCACCCGCGACTTTGGTCGTCCTCCCGCCCTGGCCCCCGCCACCCCGTCCCGCCCCGGCTCACGGGTGCATCCGCGCCCCCTTCACCACCTTGTCCACCGCGTTCTTCGGGCCGTACACGGCGAGCCCCACGAGGTCCAGGTCCGCGGTCGGCACGGCCCGTACGGCGGCGCGGTTGTCGCGGTCGTTGCCCGTGGCGAAGAGGTCGGAGGTGAAGACCGCGCGGGGCAGGGCGCGGGAGAGGGCACGGGCGTGGGCGGTGGTCAGGGTTTCCTTGGTGGCCTCGAAGACCATGACCGGCTGGCGGAACATGGGGAGGTAGGGCACGCCGTCCGCGTCCTCGTACGGCTCGCCGATCACCTCAGCAAGCTGTGTTCCCAGGCCGCTGACCAGGAACGATGTCACATTCAGGCGCTGCCAGGGCTCCAGGTCGGCGCGCAGCAGTACGGCGATCTTCGTGTCGAAGCGGATCGGCTCCGGGGAGGGTGCGATGTCCATGGTCCGAGCGTGCCCGGCAGCCCTCGCCGGGGTCTTGTACGTTCTTTGCATGGCCTCCGAGTCCTCCCGGATCGTCTCCGCCTGGCGGCCCGCCGTCCCGGGTGTCGTCGAGGTCTTCCACGCCCGGTTCACCGAGTACGCGTACCCGATGCACGTCCACGACGCCTGGACACTGCTGATCGTCGACACCGGCGCCGTACGGTACGACCTCGACCGGCACGAGCACGGCACCCCGCACGACACGGTGTCGTTGCTGCCGCCGCACGTGCCGCACAACGGCTCCCCCGTCACGCCGGAGGGCTTCCGCAAGCGGGTGCTGTACCTGGACGGGACACACCTGGGGGGCGATTTCATCGGGGCGGCCGTCGATCGGCCCGATCTGCGTGATCCGCTGCTGCGGCGCCGGGTGGGGCAGTTGCACGGCACGCTGGGGCTGCCCGGTGAGGAACTGGAGGCCGAGAGCAGGCTGTTGTTCGTCGGGGAGCGGTTGCGCGAGCACCTGCGGGGCGGCGGCCCCGCTTCCCAGCGGCCGGCCGATCCCGTTCTCGCGGGGCGGCTGCGCGAGCTGCTGGACGAGCGGATCGTCGAGGGCGTCGTCCTGCGGGAGGCCGCCGGACTGCTCGGCGCCCATCCGGCCCATCTCGTACGGACGTTCAGCGCGGCCTACGGCATCGCACCGCACCAGTACCTGACGTCCCTGCGCGTGGGGCGCGCCCGGCGGCTGCTCCTGGAGGGGCGCTCACCGGGCGATACGGCGGTGGCGGCCGGGTTCTACGACCAGTCGCACCTCACCCGGCACTTCCGCAAGCTGGTGGGGGTGCCACCGGGGCGCTACCGGGCGGGCTAGGGCCTGTCGTTCGGATCAGGTCGCAGGGAATCGGCTGCGCCTGTCATCGCCGTGAGCGGGGCCTGGTGCGTGCAGGTGCAAGGCGGAGGAGGGAGTCGATGCGGAGCATCGGCGAGTGACGACAACGCGGCAGATGCGCGTGCCAGAAGCCCTCGTAGCGGAGCTACTAGGGCTTTTGTCCGGTGCGGCGAGTGGGGGTACCCCCTGCTCGAGCGGAGTCGAGAGCTTGGAGGAGCGTGCCGGGCATCGCGGCACCGCGGAGATCCATCACAAGGGCCCTAGCGCTCGGGGCGCTGGGTGAGGTGGGCGAACGCGTCCAGGTTGCGCGTGGATTCACCCCGCGACACCCGCCACGCGTACTCCTTGCGGATCGCCGAGGCGAAGCCCAGCTCCAGCAGGGTGTTGAAGGCTCCGTCGGAGGCCTCCAGGACCTGCCCGAGCAGCCGGTCGAGCTCGTCGGAGGTGACGGAGGGCAGAGAGAGGCGGCCGGTGACGTAGACGTCGCCGTGCTGGTCGACGGCGTAACTCACGCCGTAGAGCTTGAGGTTGCGTTCCAGCAGCCAGCGGTGGACGCCCTGCTCGTTCTCGTCGGGGTGGCGGATGACGAAGGCGTTCAGCGACAGGGAGTGGCGGCCGATGATCAGGGAGACGGTCGTCTTGAGCTTGCGGGTGCCGGGGAGCTGCGCGACGTACGTGCCGGGCTGGGGGCTCTCCCACTCCAGGTCGGCGTCCTTCAGCGCTCCTTCGACGACCTGTGCCGCGCGCTGTTCCTGATCGGTTTCACCCATGCAGCGAGCGTACGCGACGACGGTGCGCCTGCATCGCGGCCGTGTAGACGTCCGCCGTGGCGGCGGCCGCCGTGTCCCAGCCGAAGGACTGGGCGTGCCGGGCGGCCTGCCCGCCGAGCCGGTCCGTCAGCCGCGGGTCGTCGGCGAAGTCGCCGAGCACGCGCGCGTAGTCGGCCGGGTCGTGCCCGCGGACGAGGAAGCCGGTGTGGCCGTCGCGCACGGCGACCGGCAGACCGCCGACCGACGCCGCGAGCACCGGGGTGCCGGCCGCCTGCGCCTCTATGGCGACCAGTCCGAAGGACTCGCTGTAGGAGGGCATGACCAGCACGGACGCGGCGCGGAACCAGTCCGCGAGCTGCTCCTGGCCGACCGGCGGGCGGAACCGTACGACGTCCGCGACGCCGAGGCGCGCGGCCAGCTTCTGCAGGCCCTCGGGCTTGGCGAGGCCGCTGCCGGAGGGGCCGCCGACGACCGGCACGAGGATGCGTGAGCGCAGTTCGGGGCGCTCGTCGAGGAGGACGGCGACGGCGCGCAGCAACACGTCGGGGGCCTTCAGGGGCTGGATGCGGCCCGCGAAGAGCGGGATCAGCGCGTCCTGGGGCAGACCGAGGCGGGCCCGGGCGGCGGCGCGGCCGTCGGCGGGCGAGAAGCGGCTGAGGTTCACGCCGGGGTGGACCACGGCGACCTTGTCGGTCTCGGCCGCGTAGTGCCGTACGAGTTCGTCGGCCTCTTCGGTGGTGTTGGCGATGAGGCGGTCGGCGGCGGAGACGATCTGGGTTTCGCCGATGACGCGGGCGGCCGGTTCGGGGGTGTCGCCGTCGGCCAGGTTGGCGTTCTTGACCTTGGCCATGGTGTGCATGGCGTGCACCAGGGGGACGCCCCAGCGCTGGGCGGCGAGCCAGCCGACGTGGCCGGAGAGCCAGTAGTGGGAGTGGACCAGGTCGTAGTGGCCGGGCCGCTGGTGGGCCCAGGCCTGCATCACGCCGTGGGTGAAGGCGCACAGCTGCGCGGGGAGGTCCTCCTTGTTGAGGCCCTCGTAGGGGCCGGCGTCGATGTGCCGGACGAGGACGCCGGGGGCCAGCTCGACGGTCGGCGGGAGGGCGGCCGCGGTCGCGCGCGTGAAGATCTCGACCTCGATGCCGTGCGCGGCGAGACGCTGGGCGAGCTCCACGATGTAGACGTTCATGCCGCCGGCGTCGCCGGTGCCCGGCTGGTGGAGCGGGGAGGTGTGCACGGAGAGCATGGCGACGCGGCGGGGCCTGCGATGCAGTCGAAGGCGCGCCGGTGACGACGTGGAGCGCCGTCCGAGCCTGCCGATGTACTGGCTCACGTGGCGTTCCTCCTCGCCTCGGGCATGCCTCTCGCAGAGCACACGGTGCCCTCCGACGGGGTCCAACACCGGAGGGGCGTGCTCCATTTCCAGATTCGGGAGTTTTACCGAATCATTACCGCTTGTCGCTCAACCGTTCGAGTAGCGAAGGGGTGCGGGTCCCCCGGCTCCGGGTGCGTGACCGGCAGGTGAACTCCGGTCGACGACTCCCTCGGGGCGGACAACCGGGCGCCTGCCGCACCTGTCCCCCACAGCGAAAGGACCCACAACCGCCTCGACTGCCTCCTGCCTCCTGCCTCCTGCCTCCTGCCTCCTGCCTCCTGCCTCCTGCCTCCTGCCTCCTGCCTCCTGGAGGATTCCCATGCGTTGTCGCCTCGCAGGCCGCCGCCCGCTGTTACGCGCCGTCTCGGTCCTGACGCCGGTTCTCGGCACCGCCCTGGCCGCCCCGATCGCCCTGGCCGGCCCGACCGCGGCAGCGGCGCCGTCGGCCACCGCCGCGGTGAACGAGCACGGCTGGCACCTCACCTACACGGCCGCCCCCGGGCAGGCGAACAAGGTGGCCGTCACGCAGTCGCACACCGGCGAACGCTCCGGGTTCGTCTTCGTGATCGACGACGCCATCCCGGTCATCGCCGGAAACGGGTGCGCTCACCCCGACAGCACGGACCTCACCGGGACCCGGCACCGCCGCCTCCGCCCGAGGAGTTCCTCCCCTGCCCGTGCTGCGGCCACCAGACCCTCGGCGAGCTGTGGGCCTACGAGATCTGCCCGGTCTGCTACTGGGAGGAGGACCCCTTCCAGCTCCGCCACCCCACGTCCGGCGGCGGCCCCAACCATGGGCTGAGCCTGATCGAGGCGCAGGCCAACTACCGGCGGATCGGCGCCGTGACCGAGGAGATGCGGCGCCACGTACGGCCACCGCGCGACGACGAGCCGCTGGACCCGGGCTTCCGGCCCGCCGACCCGGGCCGGGACCCGTTCGAGCAGGGTCCGTCCCACGACCCGATGCCCGACGACCTCACCACCCTCTCCTACTGGCGCCCCACCTACTGGCGGCGGCACCTCGCGCCCTGACAGCGCCGGAGGCCGCTTAACCTCGTACGCATGACACCCCGCGCAGCCGCCCGCCCCTTCGGCACGGTGACGCGCGGGACGACCAACCCCAACCGGCTGCGCCGCATGGACCGCTGGATCGCGGCCACGCACGGCGCCGAGCTGCGCCGCGCCGCCGACCCGGTCACGGTAGACCTCGGGTACGGCGCCGCCCCCTGGACGGCCGTCGAGCTGCTCCAGCGCCTGCGCACGGTCGCGCCACGCGCGCGTGTGGTGGGCGTCGAGATCGAACCGGCCCGGGTCGCGGCGGCGCTGCCCTACGCGCGGCCGGGGCTCGTCTTCCGGCACGGCGGCTTCGAGATCCCGATCCCCCAGCGGCCCCTACTCGTCCGTGCGGCGAACGTGCTGCGGCAGTACGACGAGGGCGAGGTCGCGGTCGTGTGGGAACGGCTGTGCGCGCGGCTCGCACCGGCCGATCCGGCGACCGGGACACGCGGCGGGCTGCTGGTCGAGGGGACCTGCGACGAGATCGGGCGCCGGCACGTGTGGGTCGCGCTCGGCCCGGAGGGACCGCGCACGGTCACCTTCGCGACCCGGCTGGGCTCCCTGGAACGCCCCTCGGACCTGGCCGAACGCCTGCCGAAGGCGCTCATCCACCGCAACGTCCCGGGCGAGCCGGTGCACGCCTTCCTGCGCGACTTCGACCGCGCCTGGGCGGCCGCCGCGCCCTACGCGTCCTACGGCGCCCGGCAGCGCTGGATCCGGGCGGTGCGGGACCTGACGGCGGACTGGCCGGTGACGGACGGACCGGCGCGGTGGCGGCAGGGCGAAGTGACGGTGCGGTGGGGGGCGTTGGCCCCGGGCACCTGAGCCGTCGGATCCGGACAGGGACCGGGCAGGGCCCCGATGAGGAACGGACAGGGCCCGGACGAGGAACCGGCCAGGGCCTGTTGGAACGATCTCTTTGAGTCGTTCGTCACACAGGCGGGGAGATCGTGTTGCCGGGGCATACCGGCGAGGGGGTGGCGGGAAGTACTACCCCTGTCGCTTTCCGGGTCGACATGGCAATATCCCCAGGCGAAATCGCAGGTTACTGACGGTTAATCAGTTTGGGGGCTGAGGTATGGGAACGGGCAAGCGTGGCCTGCTGGCGACGGCGGTGGCCGTGGTCTGCGCGGTCACGGTGCTGGCCGCACCGGGCACGGCGTTCGCGAACCCCAGCCCCTCACCCACCCCGAGCGCGGGACCGGCGCTCGCGCCCGCCAAGGACCTCGATGCCGTCCGCAAGAAGCTCGACAAGCTCTACCGCGCCGCGGGCCGCGCCACCGACGAGTACAACGCCGCCGAGGAGAAGGCGGACAAACAGTCCACCGAGGTCGTCGAACTGGCCAAGAAAATCGTCAAGGGCCAGGAGAAGCTCAGAAAGCTGAAGGACCGCGCGGGCGCCGCGGCCGCCGCCCAGTACCGCGGGGGCGGAC
Source organism: Streptomyces sp. NPDC006265 (assembly GCF_040613555.1). Taxonomy (NCBI): domain Bacteria; kingdom Bacillati; phylum Actinomycetota; class Actinomycetes; order Kitasatosporales; family Streptomycetaceae; genus Streptomyces; species Streptomyces sp. NPDC006265. The sequence goes on along the minus strand of NZ_JBEXSH010000038.1, from coordinate 12,597 downwards.
TGCCCCCCGAGGCCCACCTGGTACTGAGTGACGATCCGCAGGACTTCCTCGACGGCGCGGGCCGGGTCCGCGAGGGCCATCACGCGACCAAGGGCCTGCTCGGCGAACTGACCCGCACGCAGGAGGACTTGGAGCAGTACGCCAAGGACGCCTCCGCGCAGCTGAAGAAGCTGGAGGCGGGCCGCAAGGCCAAGGCCGCCGCGCAGAAGAAGATCGAGAAGCAGATCGCGCAGGCGGAGAAGCTCGAGTCCGCGCTCCAGAAGGAGGAGCAGGAGCGCCTCGCCGAGCTGGAGAAGGAGGCCGCGAACAAGGCGCAGACCGCCTGGCTCGACTCCGGCATCCTCGACGAGACCAACGGAAAGGCCTCGGAGCAGGGCAAGAAGGCCGTGAAGTACGCCACGGCCCAGATCGGCAAGCCGTACCAGTGGGGCGCCGAGGGCCCGAGGACCTACGACTGCTCGGGGCTGACGTCCCAGGCCTGGATATCCGCCGGGCGCGGCATACCGCGCACCTCACAGGAGCAGTGGAAGCAGCTGCGGCACATCGACGTCCAGGACATGCGGCCCGGCGACCTCATCATCTACTTCGGCGACGCCAGCCATGTCGCCATGTACATCGGCGACGGGGCGATCGTGCACGCGCCGCGCCCCGGCCGGACCGTCACGATCGCGGGAGCCGGATCCATGCCCATCCTCGGGGTGGTGCGCCCGGACGCCGGCACCGGCGCCCACTGAGCGCGGACGGCGACGGGACGGCACCCGGTACGACGACCGCACCATCACCGGACCACGATCGGACCACACCCCGACGACGACACGCCGAATACCGGACACCCGCGGTGACCTGGCCCACGTGACCCACCGCACGCTCCACCACGAGCAAACCGTGCGCTGACGTGACGTTCGTCATCCCCGCAGCATCTCTGACCTGTCCAACTGCGGGGCATATCGCGGCATATGACACTGGCCGGTGGCGCAGCGGCATGGCTCACACCATTCCAATGCGGCGCCGACACCCGCTATGGTCCCGCTCGGTGGGTCGAGGTCCCTCGCCCCCCACCATGCCCTCGGGGGGAGGGAAGGAACCCAAGACGATGCCCGTACCCATACCGCGGCAGAGAGCGATCCCGGCCGTGGAAAGTGGTCAGGCGCAGGCCGCGTCCCCGCGCGGCGGCTCGGCCGAGGAATCCGTGAAGGACGCCTCGCCCGTGGGCCGCACGCCGGACACCGCCGGGAACAGCACGGACAAGGTGGAGAACAACACCGCTCATACCAACCTGACGCTGCTGCTGATCGAGGACGACCCGGCCGGTTCGCCGATCGTGCCGGACATGCTCGACCAGGCAGGCAAGCCGATCCGCGTCCGCACGGCCCGCAACCTGACGGAGGCCGGGCGGCTGCTGACCGACGACGTCCACTGCATCCTGCTGGACCTGGCGCTGCCCGCCCCGGGCCACGCCGACTCCGAGGACGAGCTCGCCGTGCTCAGGCACGTGCTGGAGCTCGCGCCCCGGCACGCCGTCCTGGCGCTGACCGCGTCCGGCGACGCCGAGCGCGGCGCCGAGGCGGTGCGGGTGGGCGCCCAGGACTACCTCTTCCGCGACGAGCTGGACGGCAGGCTGCTGAGCCGGGCGATCCGCTACGCGGTGGAGCGCAAGCGGTCCGAGTCGGCCGAGCGCCGGCTCGCCGAGGGCCGGCTGCGCGCGCAGGAGAACCGCCGCCTGGAGCGCGGCCTGCTGCCGACTCCGCTGCTGGAGGGCTCCCCGCTGAGGTTCGCCGCCCGCTACCGCCCCGGCCGCTCGCGCGCACTGCTCGGCGGCGACTTCTACGACGTCGTGCGCACGCCGGACGGCACCGTGCACGCCATGATCGGCGACGTCTGCGGCCACGGCCCGGACGAGGCCGCCCTCGGTGTGGAGCTGCGGATCGCGTGGCGCGCGCTGACCCTGGCGGGCCTGTGCGGCGACCAGCTGCTGGGCACGCTGCAGCAGGTGCTGGAGCACGAGCGGGCCGACGACGAGATCTTCGCGACGCTCTGCACGGTGGACATCGCGCCGGACGGCCGCCGCGCCGGTCTCTGCCTGGCGGGCCACCCGTCGCCGCTGCTGGCCCGCCCGGGCAAACCGGCCCGCCTGCTGCCGTACGACAACAACGGACCGGCCCTCGGGCTGCTGCCCGGCGCCCGCTGGCCGCGGATGCAGGTGGAGCTGGGGGCCGAGTGGAGCCTGATGCTCTACACCGACGGCCTGATCGAGGGCCACATCGGCCAGGGCCGGGAGCGGCTCGGCCAGGACGGCATGACGGAGATGGTCCGCCGCCAGTTCGCCGAGGGCCTGCGGGGCGAGCAACTGCTGCGGGCGGCGGTGAACGAGGTGCGCGACCTCAACGGTGGCGAGCTGACGGACGACGTGGCGGTACTGCTGCTGGACCGGGTGCCGTAGGTTCGGCCGAAGGCGGGGGCCGGGCCGGGCCGGGAGGGCGAGAGCCGAAGGCCCGGGCTCTTACCGGCCGCCGTTCCACGGCCCGTACGGGCCGTCACTGCTGGAGCCGCGCCTGCTGCGGCCGCCGCCCGGGAGCGCGCGGATCGCGGGCCGTACGTCGACCATGTACACGATCGTCGCGATGAGACCGATGATCGGCAGGAACGACAGGATCGGGAACAGCAGGTTCACCACGAAGGCGATACCGAGGACGATCAGCCAGAACGGCTTGGTCTTCTTGTCGGCCGCACGGTAGGCGTCCTCCCGGCGCACAGCCGCGTCGAACAACGCGAAGCCGCTGAAAACGATCAGGGCCATGCTCAGAAGCCACATGATCCCTGCGAAGCCCTGCATCAGCACAACGTCCACCACCTGACTCGGCTCGTCCTACGCGGTCACCGTACCCGTACAACGGGCCGGACACCCCCAGGGTGCCCGGCCCGTGTGGTCGCTGCGCCGTCCTACTTGGCGGGCGGGGAGGTCTTCTTCGCGGTGGTGGTCTTGCGCGCCGGGGCCTTCTTGGCCACGGGGGCCTTCTTCACCGGGGCGGCGGCGGCCGGCTTCGCCGGCTCCTCCCTGACCTCGACCGGCTGCGGCTTCGGCTCGACGGCCACGGCCAGCTCCTCGACGCCCTCGGCGACGTCCTCGATGCTGTCGGCGGCCTCGCCGCGCCAGGTGCGGACGGCCTGCTCGCCGTGCTCGGCGACCTTTTCGTAGGTCTCGCGGGCCTTGACGGCGTACTCGGCGGCCACGCCCACGCCGCGCAGCGCGAAGTCCTGGGCGTTCTCGCCGAACTTCTTCAGGTCCGCGTCGAGGTTGCTGCCGAGCTTCTTGAAGTCGGAGTCGAGGGAGCCGATGAACCCCGTGACCTTGGTCTGGAGGGTCTCCTGCGTCTCCTTGACGCGGGCGGAGGCCTCCTTGGCGCGGGCGGACGCCTTCTCCTGAACGGCCTTGGTGTCGGTGTTGCGCACGGCTTCGATCCGCGCGGGGGCCTCCGAGCGCAGCTGCTCCACCAGGGCCGGCACCTTCTTGGCCTGCTGAAGGGCGAGGTCGGCGGTGCCTGCGGCGAAGTAGAGCGGCGTCGGGTCGCTGAAGGTCTTGCGCAGGTCGTCGGTGATGGCCATGGTGATGGTCCTCCCGGATTCTTTCTCGCTTGAGGGTTCGGCTGAGGGTTGTGTGATCCGCGGCGGGCGGCCCATGCCCTGGTCCGGCTCAGCCGGCCGTCTGCTGCGGATCGGTGTCGCTGCCGCCGGTGCTCTTGCGGGTCCGGCGGGTGGCGGTCGTACCACCGTCGTTCGTGCTGTCCTTCTTGCCGGCGCCCTTGCCGGCGGTCTTACGGCTACGGCGCCGGGCGGGCTGACCGCCGTCGGCCGGGCCGGTCCGCGGTATCTCGATACCGGCGTCGGCGTCGGGAGCATCCCCGTCCGCACTCACCGCACCGTCACCGGTGACGACACCGACGACACCCGCGCCGCGGGGGCCGTCTTCGGCACCCGGGACATCGATGCCGTCGCCGATCCCGAACCCGTTCTCCTTGCGGAAGGACTCGTAGATCTGCAGCAGCACCTGCTTCTGCCGCTCGTTCAGCGTCGGGTCGGCGAGGATGACGGCCCGCGTCTCCACCTCGTCCCGGTCCCGCTCGGCGTCGAGGATCCCTGCCCGGACGTACAGCGTCTCGGCGGAGATCCGCAGCGCCTTGGCGACCTGCTGCAGCACCTCCGCGCTCGGCTTGCGCAGCCCGCGCTCGATCTGGCTCAGATACGGATTGGACACCCCGGCGGCATCGGCGAGCTGCCGCAACGACAGCTGCGCAGTGCGCCGCTGCTCGCGCAGATAGTCACCGAGATTGCCGACGTTGAGCGATGCCATGCCTCCACAGTGCAGCACCCCGCTAACTATTGCAAGCACCCGCTTGCAAAAGTGCGCCACGCCACGCGGCCTCCTTGAGCCGGGGCACGGTAGCCGTCTGTCCGTTCCCAGTAGATGTGGCGAGTCCCATTGGTTCTGGCAAACGACCTTGCGGAGTCCCGGCGAAGCTGGCCGGCCTGTACGGTCCACCGCATGGTTGACGCGTTCGACGTGGCTCAAGCTCTGCGCGGTGGGATACCCGACAGGGCGCGAGCCTGGGCCTTCGTTCGGGACTTCGCCGCAGCGTGGGCGGAACCGCTCGCCGACGGTGCGGGTACGCGAGCGGAGGAGCTGGAGCGAGCCGAGGAGATGCTGGGGCTCACGCTGCCGACCGCGTTGCGCGAGGCGTACTCGCTTCTCGGTACGCGTCACGACCTCACCGGCAACCAGGACCCGCTGCTGCGCCCTTCCGAACTGTTCGTGCACGACGAGTTCGGTGGAGTGCTCGTCTTCCGCAGCGAGAACCAGGGATGCGCCGTCTGGGGAGTGCGGCTGCGGGACCTCGGCCAGGACGATCCGCCGGTGTTCGTCCAGTCACTGGACGGCTGGGTCCGCTACCTGGAGCGGGTCTCCCTGGCCTGTGTCGAGCTCGTACTCAGCGAGACGCTGCTCGGCAGCGAAGGACGGTTCTACAACGCCTGCGATCTTCCCGCCGGCCTGATTCGAGAGCTGCCCAGTCGGTTCGCGCCGGTGGAGTTTCCCGAGTACCCGATGTGGACCGGGAAGGAAGAATCACCCGTGTGCTGGTTTTCCGCGCCGGGGAAGCTCTTGCGGCTCGACGGACTGAGTGACCACAGCTGGCTGCACGTTCGGGGACGCACGCTCGCCGACCTGGAGTCGCTCTGCGCCACCTTCCCCGGCCACTGGGTACGTGGGTACTCAGAGCGTTTGGAAGCCGACGAACTGCCTTTCTAGGCACCCGAGGGTCTGCTTGGATGACCAGGAAAGACTGTGAATCGAGCGCAACGGGGGCGTGAGAATGGCTGATCCGTACATCATTCTCAACGAACTCGCCCAAGATCTTCGGCCGATGCCACAGGGAATCGAGTGGTTCGAGAGCCTCTCCGCTGAAGAGCAGTCCAACACCCTGCGCCTCCTGTCACATTTCTGCATTCAGGCCCGCGCCACCGCCGAGGACGGCCCGGAAAGCATCCGACGCGCCGGACTTCGCGCCACGCACACACCGGCAGTTCTGATCACACGGGGGCGGATCGACCAGCAACTCGGAAAGATCGCCAGTCTCACCCCGCACGACGAGCGCCTCAAGTCATTCCGGCTACTGATCGCGGTGCTGGCCGTCGCCGACGAACGCCGACGAGAGCGCTTCTGCTCCGACGGTTGCGGCCACGCGTGGCATCGCCTGTCTGTCGACACCCCCGAAGCCTCGGCCTGATCCCTCACACTTGTAGGATCTCGCGGCTCGTGTCATGACGCAGCGTGCTGACCAGCAAGATTCGGATGGGTCTCAGAGGGCGCACCGATGCCCTTGTCTCAAATGTCGTGGCACTTCCTCAGCAAGCGCTGGAAGATGGCGATGTGCAGCTCCCCTACGTCTATCGCGTCAGCAAGTACGACCCCGCCGACCGTGACGATCACGGGCACTACACCGGCACCGAGGACACCATCAGCGATCACGGCGAGATCGAGGCGGCCTATCTTCAGGCGGTCAAGGCGTTCGCCGCGGACACCAGCATCGACCATCTGTCTGTCCGCGAGCCGGAAGTCTCGTCTCTTGCTCATTTCGGCGTTGAGAGATCTCTGGACGGCTTCGGTCTCGACAGGCTCCTTCCCGGCGGTCTTGCCGACTTCCACGACGGAGCAGAGATGCCGCTGGACATCGGGCTGGAGCTGATTCGCCTCATGCTGCGCGACAGCGGCGCCTGGTGCCGGCTGGAGGTGGAAGACGTTTTCGCAGTGCACGTCGGGTGGGACCAGTACCTCTACGTCGGCAGCAGCCGACCCTGCCAAGGAGCTCTAGCTCGCGCCCGCGAACTCGGGCTGTTCCCAGAACACCTGGACGTTTCCCCCTACGACTTCGAGCCCGAGGAGGAAGGCGTCCTACGGCCAGGCGATGACGACTTCTGGGCCGGCCTGCACAGCGCAGTTGGCTGCGGCCGCGCTGGACTCTTGGAAGAGATATACGTCCAAAACGCCTCGCGATGGCGTCGCCTCACGTGCGACACCATCAACACGGTTCGCGCCGGGCTCGCTCCCCGCGCCCGCCTGGCCGTGTGGCCAGCCCTCTCCTCCGACGTCAGCGCCATCCTCGGCGCCCTTCCCACCGAGGGCATCGTCGAGGGCGTCTGGCAGGACAGGGAAGGCCAGATCCACAGCGTCGTCGCTGACGACGACGAATTTCCGGAGCTGGCTGCCCGAATATCCGATGCCGACGCTGCAGCGCTTCTGCCCGTGTACGCCGATGAGCGTGTCCCTCTACTCTCCGCTGTCATGCCCGACAGAGACGGAGTCGTGCGTGCGCGCTGGCAGGCCGAACAATCCCTCAGAGCCTGTGTCTGAGCCCCGCATGACAAGTTGAGCGGGGCTTCAGCACAGGTGAGACGTTGCGCTTCAGTCGGCGGGTTCTGCGCGGTGGTTGGCGGGCAGTGTGGTGCCCTCGACGGGTGGTTGGTGCGGTTTGTGAGAACCGTTCGCGGGGTGCTTGCGATGGCGGTGTTCTGGTGGCAGGGACGCCGTATTCCGTACACGTCAGGCTCCACCGGAGGACGCATTATGGGCATCCCAGACACCAGTTGCGGCGGTTTTGTGTGCATATTCCGCGAAGTCGCGGGGCGGCCGGCCGAGAATGCGCTCGACGGTGTCGGTCACCTTGGCCCTGTGGCCGTCGAAGACCTCGACCATCAGGCTGGCCAGTTGCGTCGCGTACTCGGCCGGCACGCCTCGCCTGGTCAGCGATGAGACGAACTGCTCGGGCGTGACCGGCAGATAACGAACCTCCCTGCGGGTCACCCTCGCTATCTCGCCGACGGCATCGGCGAAGGTGAGCAGTCGTGGTCCGGTCACATCGTGGATCCGGCCGGCATGGCCGTTCTCGGTCAGCGCCGCGACGGCGACATCCGCGATGTCCTCTGCGTCAGTGAACGGTTCCGCGACGTCGCCGGCCGGAAGTGCGACCACACCGGTCCGGACCAGTTCTACGAGGAACGCCTCGCTGAAGTTCTGCGTGATGAACCCCGCCCGCACGATGGTCCACTCCGCACCCGAGTCCTGCACCGCCTGTTCGCACCGCTCGGCCTCGGCAGAACCGCGGTCAGCAAGCAGGACGAGGCGCCGGACGCCGCAGGCCACTGCCATGTCTGCGAAGGAACCCACGGTCCTGGCCGCGCCGGGGAACGCCGCATCAGGATAGAAGGCCACATAAGCCGCGTCCATGCCTCGTAGCGCGGGTTCCCACGTGGTGTCGTCCTGCCAGTCGAAAGACGGCTCAGCACGCCGTGAGCCAACCCGTACCGCCATGTCACGCGCTACGAGCCCGGACACAACCCGACGTCCGGTCTTGCCGGTTCCCGCGAGGACCAATGTTGTTGGCGCAGTCTTTGTCATGATCCACAGTCCACCGGAATGCCGGGCTACGGGCCATGTTCGAGGCTCGCAGGTCCATAATGGCGCGTCTTACACTGGGCCGGTGGACCCCTTGTCGATCTTGCTCGACGGAGCCAGGGCCAGGGGGGCGTTCGTGCTGCGGACCGCCCAGAACCCACCCTGGTCGGTGCAGGTGCGAGACAGGGCGCCGCTCAGCGTGGTGGCCATCCTGCGCGGGACGCCCTGGGTTGTGCCCAGTGCCGGCGATGCGGTACGGCTCGACGTGGGTGATATCGCGATGATGCGTGGCCCGGACACGTTCACCTTCGCCGATGATCCCAGCACTCCGATCCAGGTGGTCGTTCAGCCCGGCCCCCGACGGACGACCCCAGCCGGCGTGGAGCTGCCCGAGGCCGCGGACACGGGTGTGCGCACCTGGGCCAACGGCATGCGAACCTGCGACGACGGCGCGGACGGCTCGTCGGTGCTGCTGATCGGCAAGTACCGGCGACCAGGCGAGATCGCCATGCGACTGCTCAGCGCGTTGCCGCCCCTTCTGGTCATCCCCAGGGCCGACCACGGTGAATCCGCGGTGGTGTCGCTACTCGCCGAGGAGACCGTGCGAAACGAGCCGGGCCAAGATCTCGTGCTCGAACGACTTCTGGATCTCCTGCTGGTCGCCATCCTCCGCGCATGGTTCATCAGGCCCGATGCCGATGCGCCGGCCTGGTATCGAGCCAACGGGGATCCCGTCGTCGGGCCCGTCCTGCGACTCATACACGGCCACCCGGACCGTCGGTGGACGGTGGCCGCGCTCGCCGGGCGGTCCGGGGTGTCCCGAGCGACGTTGGCCCGCCGCTTCACTGACCTCGTCGGCATGCCACCAATGGCATATCTCACCGAGTGGCGCATCGACCTGGCCGCCGATCTCCTCAAAGAGTCGGACGCCACGATTGACTCCATAGCCCGTCAGGTTGGTTATGGCAGCGCATTCGCGTTCAGCGCCGCTTTCAAACGAGCCCGCGGGATCAGTCCACAACGCCACCGCGACCGGATGTGACCGCCGGTCCTGGAGCGCGGGCACCGACCCATCCGTGGGTTGCCACCGCCGCCGCATCCCCGAGCGGGTCCTGTTCGACCACCTGATCGCCGCGCTGGTCCATGGAAGCGGCTACGAACGGATCGCCCCACCCGGCTGCTCGGACCGCACCCTGCGCCGCCGACTGCGCGAATGGGCCGAGGCCGGACACGGGCCGGCACCGCTGAAAATCTGCCTGGCCGCCTACGACCGCATCGTCGGGCTGGGCCTGCACGACCTGGCCGTAGACGGGTGCATCACCAAAGCCCCCTGCGGGGGCGAGGTCGTCGGCCGCGTGATCGTCATTCGACCATCCTCGGCGGTCCGAAGGGCCTGGCACGGCATTTGACGCCGTTTGCCCGGCACGGCGTCACGAGGGCTCTCGACGGCCTCCCTCGCTTTCGTACGGTGGCGGCATGGGAAGGGACGGGGCGCTCCGGCTGCGGCTGATCGTGGTCGCGGACGATGACACCGGGCCCGGGTTGTGCCGTGGGTGCGGTGTTCCGTTGATGCCGGCGGCGAAGGCGACGGCGGTGTTCCGTTCGTCGGCCTGCCGCTCGCGGCACTGGCGTCGGCTGCGGCGCACGAGAGCGAGGACCGAGGCACCGAGGCACCGAGGCACCGAGGCACCGAGGCACCGACGGTCACCCTCGCAGCCGCCTGAAGACCAGCGCGCTGCTGCTGCCGTTCGGAACGGCGACCATCGACGCCCAACCGAACGGCAAGCGGGATCACTACCACCCTTCACGCCCTTTGACCTGCGAAAAGAGGATATGACACAGCTTCTCAGCGACTTGGCCAAATGAGCTCTCACGGCCACCGCGGGCGGCCAGCCGCTAGCTCTCCACGGGAGGCGCCGCTGACGTGTGTGTCTCAGTGGCCAGACAGCGGGCATCCTGCCTAAGATTTGGCCAGGAATTCTGAGGCCCTACAGCGCTTTCGCGCCTACCGGGCCAGCGGCCGTAGGGGAAACATTGCGCTCAGCTTCGGCAGTTTGCGCATCGCCTCGTCTTCGCATCGCACGTCCCACTGCTCGCCGCGCGGCCCTGGATTGCCGCCTACAGCGCCCTGCTCGGCTTCGACGGCTTCATAGAATGCGTCGCCGCAGTCGTCATCCGCGCGGGTGAGTAGTCCATACGCCTCCATGGCGACGTAGTCGAGAGACTCCCACTCCGGCCAGTCGTCGTTCCAGAGCTCCCGAGGGCGACCCACCAGGCACTGAGCCTCAGGGGTATCGGCCAGAGAGTCGGGATCGATCACTGCCCGCACGAAGGCTTCCCGACCGATCCCCACCATCCACAGGCCGAAGTAGCAGAATCCGTCGTCCGAACACCAGCCGCCGAAGATCCGCTCCGCAGCAGCCCAGAGATCCCAGGTGAAGGCTTCGTGCGTCACTTCGTCCAGGCGAAGCTGGAACTGCACGATCTCTGTCAGCGGCCTCCGCGACAACTCGTCACGCAACCACGTCAGCCGTTCGTCCCGGCCCCGCGTCTGCCGTCGGCACTCTTCGATGAGCTTCCAGAAGGAATCGATGTCCACGGCGGCACTGTGCCAGGCACCTCTGACACCGCAGGGTCGGCGAACTATGTTCGAGCAGTGGAGAAACACGGAGATCATCATCAAGCTCACCTCTGATGAAGCGCTGGTCCTGTCGGACTGGCTGGAGCGAGTGCAGATGACGGACCTCAGCCGTCTCGTCGACGACGAGGCGGTCCGGGCGCCCATTCATAGGCTGGCCGGAACGCTCGACAAGTCCCTGCCTGGGATTTTCGCAGCGGACTATGGCGAACGCCTGGACGCGGCGCGTCGCAGGCTTCGACCCGCCTCAGACGATCTCGCCAGTGATCATGAAGACTCTGACTGAGCTGGCTCGCAGCATCACTCACATGAGGGGTTTCAGCCCAAAACTTCTGGTGGATTCCCATTGATTCTGGACAGTGAGCCTTTCCCAGTAAGCGCCCGTCGCTCGCTGTGATCGCGATGCTGGCGCCGTGTGGTCCCCAAGTCCGGGCAGGCGTAAGGCCCCTGGTAGGAACGATCTTGCGACAGATTGTTCTGACCGAGGGGCCTCACGTGTCGATCAGTGTCACATATACCGCCGTGCTCGATGTGAAGCGGTCCACCGCCGAGCACGTGGCCCGGCTGCTGCGCAATCACCGCGTCGCGGCCGGAACCCGCAAGGGCAGGCGTGCGCTGGGCTGCTTCCGCCAGGCGGTGCTCGTCCTGCGCTGGTTCGTCGACGGCACCCGTCTGTCCCAACTCGCCCGTGACAACGGCCTGTCGGCCTCCACCTCCTACCGCTACCTCCACGAAGGACTGGCCGTCCTGGCCGCCGGCGCACCGGACCTGTCCACCGCGCTGGAACGCGCGAAGGCAGCCGGGCTGACACATCTCAACCTCGACGGCACCGTCATCCGCACCGACCGCGTCGCCGCCCCCGGCCCCAACGGCGCCGACCTCTGGTGGTCCGGAAAACACAAGCACCATGGCGGGAACGTGCAGGTCATCGCCACCCCGGACGGCTGGCCGATCTGGGTCTCACCGGTCCGCCCGGACACCACCTGCGCCCGCCACCACGGCCTGATCGACGCCCTCAACCGGATCGCCGCCGAGCTGGACATGCCGACCCTCGTGGACCTCGGCTACGAGAACGCCGGCGACGGCTTCCGCCACCCGCACAAGAAGCCCGCCGGAGGCGAGCTGACCGAGGCCCAGCAGACCTACAACAAGGTCATCCGCGGCATCCACGGGATCTGTGAGCGCGCCAACTCCCTGCTCAAGACCACCTTCAAGGCCCTGCGCAGGGTCAGCCTCGACCCCAGCCGCATCACGAAGATCGCCGCAGCAGCCCTCGTCCTGCTCCCGATCGAGCGTGACCGCACCATCTGAACGATCACACAACGTCATGATCCATTACTGGGAAAGGCTCGGTTCAGTCCTGGAGGGTGGCGAGCCAGTCGGTCAGCAGGCTGTTGACCTCCTCGGGGCGTTCCTGCTGGATCCAGTGGCCGCAGCCATCCAGGAGGTGGGAGGCGGACAGGGCGGGGAGGGTGGTGGGGTAGGCGTCGATGGCGTCGGCCATCCAGGTGGTGGAGGCGTCCAGTGCGCCGCCGATGAACAAGGCGGGCTGTGTGATCGGGGCTCCGCGGTAGGGAGCGAGGTCTTCCCAGTCGCGGTCCATGATGCGGTAGCGGTTGAGAGCGCCGGTCAGACCGGTGCGCTCGAACTCCCCGGCGTAGACGTCGAGGTCCTCCTCGCTCAACCAGGCCGGGAGCGGTCCGGCGGGAAAGCGGTCGCGCATCTGACCGCCCGGGGCGAGGAAGTGCGGGTCGGGCTCGCCCTCGGCCGGCATGGTGCCGGCGGACAGGGCCGCGTAGAAGCCCGCGAGCCAGCCCCGGACATCGGGCTCGATCTCCGCCTCGGCGCGGTCGGGCTGCTGGAAGTAGGAGACGTAGAACTCCTGCTCGGGTCCGCCGATCCGGCCGAAGACATCGGAGGGGCGCGGACCGCCGGGTGGCGCGTACGGGACGCTCAGCAAGCCGACCGCGCGGAAGACTCCGGGGTGGAGCAGGGCGGAGGCGGCGGCGATGTT
>NZ_JBEXSH010000037.1:0-21136 GCF_040613555.1 Streptomyces sp. NPDC006265 | reverse complement strand
GTACGTCCAGTACAAGGGCTTCCGGCCGGCACGCCGAGAGCACGCACCAAACGCCCCCCGACGGGCAAACGTTGCCTGCCGCGGCACTAGCGACACGGCCCGCGCGGCGGTGTGCGGCTCGCCATGGGCGCCGGTGCGCGCCTCGTCAATGGTGGTGCAGGGCGCTTCGTCAGTGCCGTCGCAGGGCGCCGGAGCGGCGGAGTCGCCGTACGGCTGACAGCAGTTCGGCGCTTCGAGTGGGCGAGCCGTCGGCCGGGACGACCGTGGGTGCGGGCTCCGGAGGCCGGAGGGCGTCGGCCTGCCAGAGGGCGAGTTCGGGGTCCCGGGGACCGTGGGCGGTGTAGGCGACCCCGTTCTCGGCGTCCGGTGCGCGGTCTCCGAACACCCGCACCGGGTGCGCGTCGTCCCAGCGTTCCCAGCCGGGGTCGCCGTCCGTGGCGAACCGCACCCAGGCCGTGTGCATGGCGTCCGCCAGTTCCTGCGGCGCACCCTCCCCCGCCAGTTTCCGGGATTCGGCGACGTCCCCGGTGTCGAAGACGAAGCCCAGCTCCAGCGCGTGGCAGGAGCCGAGGTCGGGCAGGTTCGAGGGCCAGGCGAACTCGTAGACGTACGACGGTTCCGTGCGGGCGTCGGCCAGGTGGTGCAGGGGGATGCGGAGCAGGTGGTCGGTGACGAGCTGGCCGACGATCTCCGCGGTGCCGGCCTCGGGGTGCAGGGTGCGGTAGCCGCGCGGGACCTCGCTCCCGCAGTGGCAGCGGGCCATGGCGCCCGCGAGGGCGACGGCCCCGAGGCGATCGACGCGCTCCAGGAGTCCGCCCGGCACCAGCCAGAGCCGGTATTCGTCGCGGGTCCAGCCCAGCAGCAGTTCGACGCCGGGGGCCGCGCCACCGTCCGTGAGGGCCTCCAGCGGGTCGCGGGGGACGACGTCGCCGTCGACGACGAGGCCGAACGCGGGGCCTCCGACCACCGGGCTGCTCAGCTTGCCCACCTCGGCCTGGGTGCGCAGCAGCAGGTCGCGGTCGACGGCCGCGAAGGCCTCGGCGGTGGCGGGGATCTTCAGCCGGGCGGCCATCCGGCGGACCATGCGCCGTACCTTGGCCCGCTCGGACGCCTCGGGCGGCCCGCTCTGCAGGAAGGCCCGGCGGACCAGCCCCTGGGTCTGCGGGGCGGCGATGAGGGCGCCGATGCTGATCGCCCCGGCGGACTGGCCGAAGAGGGTGATGCGGCCGGGGTCGCCGCCGAAGGCCTGGATCGTCTCGTGGACCCAGGTCAGGGCGGCGATCTGGTCGCGCAGGCCGGGGTTCGGGGGCGTGTCCGGGAACAGTCCGTAGCCCTCGACGCCCAACCGGTAGTTGATGGATACACAAACCACGCCGTCGCGGGCGAAGGCATGGCCGTCGTAGACGGGTACGGCGGAGGAGCCCCTGGTCAGGGCACCGCCGTGGAGCCAGACGAGGACGGGGAGACGGGCTCCGGGGTCGGGCTGCGGGGTCCAGACGTTGAGGTTGAGGCAGTCGTCACCGGGCACGACCGGGTCGGACAGGTAGTGGGCGAAGGCGTCGGAGTACGGCGGTTTCGGCGGGGTGGGACCGAAGGCGCCGGCGTCGCGGACACCGTCCCAGGGCGGCAGGGGCACGGGTGGGCGGAAGCGGCGAGGGCCGAAGGGAGGGGCCGCGTACGGGATGCCGCGGAAGACCGCGACACCGCGCTCGTACCGGCCCCGGAGGGCACCATGGGGCGTGCTCACCACGGGGTCTGCCTGGTCTGCCGTCATACGTCCACCAGCCTCCTCACCGCGCTCGTGCACCGTGAAGATCAGAGCAACTCATTGTGGCCCGGTATTCCGGTGCACGAGCGGTTGAGGGGGCTGTTCGGGGTACGCGGTTACGACGCGTGCACGGTCACTTCGCGTACATCAGCGTGCCGAAGCCGAGCTGGTCGAAGCCGCCGCTGGTGGTGCCGTAGTCACCTCCTCCGCCCTCGGGGGCGACGGAGAAACACATCTGGGAGATGTGCTTGTCGTCGAGGAGCAGCCGACGCCCGTAGTGGTAGTGGAGCATCGCCCACACCGGGCGTACCTGGCCGCGGGACGTGGCGCCGAGCACGGTCTGCGACTGCTGGGCGCAGTTCTGGCCGGTGCCCCAGGTGTAGGTGGTGAACGGCACGTTCATGTTCAGGTTGTACTTGGCGACGTACTGTGCGGCCTTCATGAAGCGGCGGCCGTCGTAGGAGTAGAGGTCGTCGCCCTGGTTCCAGGCCATCTCGCAGAGCGCGCCCATCTGGCCCATGCCCATGACGGTGTGGCCCTGGTCGCGGCCGGACTCCTGCCACTGCCCGAGGTCGTAGCCCTCGACGTTGCTGTACAGGAACGGGACGGCGTGCTGGATGGAACCGTTTCCCGCACCGGACTTGAAGTAGGTGACGGCCTGGTCGTACTTGGCGGCGTTGTCGGTGAGGATCCCGATGGCCATGACCGAGGCCATGTTGCACAGGTCCCAGTTGGCCCAGTAGTTGGTGATGCAGGCGTCGTTGTGGCCGGTGAGGAACTGGTTGTTGAGCGGGTAGAAGACTCTGACCATCATCTCCTGGGCGGCGGCGAGGTCGAACCCGGAGTAGTCGCGCATGAGTTCGCAGGCGTTCGCGAACTGCCAGCCGTAGAGGCCGGCGGCGAGGAACCGGTCGGCGTTGCCGGTGACCGTGGTGAGGGTGCGTGACCAGGCGTTGAGGATGGTGGCGGCGCACCGGGCGTTGGCCTCGGTGCCGCCCACCCGCCAGCGCAGCGCGTTCTGGTAGGCGGCCGCGATGTCGTTGTAGAGCTGCGGGTAGTTCTCTCCGGTGCCACCGCGGATGATCGTCGCCGTGGCGCGGGGTGTCCAGGTGGACTGGGAGTGGGAGTTCGCGGTCAGCTTGTTCCAGCCGGACAGCCAGGGGTCGTCGCCCGCGGCGACCCTGACCTTGGCGCGGTTGATGTCTCCGGCGTTGTGGAGCATGCCGGGGTGGGTGAAGGTGGCGGGTGCGGCGCCGGCCGTGGTGGCGGTGGCCGTGGCGCCGAGGGCGAGGGCCGCGGTGAGACCGCCGGCGGTCTTGAGCAGACCGCGGCGGCTCACCTGGCCGCCCTCGTGGTGCGTGTGGGGGGAAGTGCGGCTCATGGGCGGGGTCTCCCATCGATGGAGGACTACATGGGGGTGATGCTCACCTCGTCGAACTCGGTGGTGCTGCGGGCCAGGGGGTCGCGGGAGCAGACCACGAGGCCCACGTGGTAGGGGGCGTCACCGAAGCCGGGGAGGTCTCCCTCGGCGAGGGGGGTCCAGGTGGCGCCGTCGTCGGTCGAGGCGGATGCGGTGAAGTGCGTCCCGGTGCGCTTCAGCCGCAGCAGGCAGGGGGCGGTGACCGCCGCGTTGCCCGTGAAGGTGGACTTTCCGGCGACGGTCGGGCGCAGCATCAGCTGGGCGCTCGTGCCGCCGGTGACGATCGCCCCGGCCGCCTGGTCGAACGGCGACAGCGACTTGGCCATGAGCAGGCCGACCCGGTCGCCGGTGGCTCCGGCGCGGGAGACAAGGCGGGCGGTGACCTCGCAGTCGCCGCTGACCGGCCGTCGTACGAACTGGCCCGTCATGCCCTGGTTGTTGACGGTGAGGTCGGTCCCGGCGCCGCGCACCACGAATGTCCCGTCCTGGTGGGCGGTGCTGCCGGGGGTCTGGACGGCGACCACGCCGAGGGTGCCGTAGGCGCGGTCGTCGAGGATGACGTCGCCCAGGTCGCCGTGGCTCCAGGGCTCGGGTGGCGGGGTGCCGACGGTGAGGGTGAGCGTGGCGGTGGCGTCTCCGGCGGCGTTGCCCGCGGTGGTGGTGACGGTGAACTCGCCGGTGCGGATGGGGGTTCCGGAGATCAGCCCGGTGCGCCGGTCGAGGCGCAGTCCGTCGGGCAGCCCCTTCGCGGTGAAGCGGACGGGCTGGTGCGTGGCGCGCAAGAGGTGCCTGAAGGGGGCGCCCTTGTTGCCGAACGCCAGGGTGGACGAAGTGAGTTGTGGGGTGCCGGGTGTCGGCATGGCCGCCTTCGCCGGAGCCGACAGCGGGCCGCGTCCGGCGTGGTTCGTCTTCGCCACCGTGTAGTGGTACGTCGTGCCGGGCCTGCCGGTCGCGTCGGCGTAGCGGATGCGGGTGCCGAAGCCGACGGGGCCGATGCCGGTCGCGAGGGTCGCGAACGGGCCCTTCTCGGAGGTGGAGCGGAGCACCGTGTAGCGGGCCGAGAGGTCCGGGTCGGTCCAGGTCAGCTCGACGGCGTCGGCGCCCCGGGTGGCCCGCAGGTCGGCCGCGGCCCGGGCCGGGCGTGGCACGGACCAGATCTCACCGCCCGTGCGGGAGGTGACGCTGACGTTGTCGAAGGCGCCGGTGCCGGTCTCGGCGTACTCCTCGTCGACGCCGAGGCAGGAGGTGAGGGTGAGACCGACGTAGGCCGTACTTCCCAGCTCGACCTCGCTGGTGCCGGCTTCGGTCCAGTGGACGCCGTCCGGGGAGATGGCCCCGGTGCAGCGGTCGCCTCGGCGGGTCACCCGGACCCAGTAGGGCATGCGCAGCCGGTAGCCGTCGCCCGCGCCCTCGACGTACGGGGCCCGGAGCGGGGTCGCCGACTCGGGGAGGTCGCCGAGGGAGGAGATCGGGAAGGCGGCGCCGGTGGTGACGGTCTGCTGCTGCGACGGTGGCACGGGCGTGCTGCCGGTGCCCCGGACCGCGCCCCCGGCCTTCTCCCGTACGCTCCACACACCGCTCCAGGTGTGCAGTGGCAGACCCTGGATCAGCATGGCCGCGTGGGCGGCGTCCGCGTCCAGGGCGGCCCGCACGGTGACGCCGATCTTGGAGTACTGGGAGCTGAGCGGCCAGACGATCCGGGCCGTGACCGTGCCGTCGCCGCGCAGCGGCAGGTGGGCCAGCCGCTGGGTGCCGGCGGTGCCCGACGCCTCCAGCAGGAACCGCTCCCCGTCGAAGAAGGCCGAGCCAGGGATCTTCACGTCGCCGACGTCCCGGGTGGACCAGGGGCCGGGAAGCCCGGGAACCGCGGCCGCCCAGGCGGAACTCCCGCTCTGTCCCTTGGAGTTCGCGGCTACGACCGTGTAGTAGGACGTGCGTCCGGGGCGGGCCCGGTGGTCGGTGTACGTCGGCTCTGGGACGCCGGTCGCGAGCTTCTCGTACGGCCCGTCGGCGCCGGCGGCCCGCAGGACGGTGTACGAGTCGGCCCACGCCGACGGCAGCCAGGCCAGCGTGACGGACCTGTCGTCGCCGACCGCCGTGACGCCGGCCGGAGCCGAAGGCGTGGAGGGCGACGGGGCCTTCGTGCCGGCGAAGGTGAGGGTGCCCCAGCTGGGCAGGTCGTCGTTGCTGCCCTCCACGACGCGGGCGCCGCCGCTGCCGCGGAAGACGGCCCCCTTGGTGTAGGGCGCGTCGAGCCCGCGCACGCCTGCGTAGTGCGCGTACGCCATCTCGTAGATCGGGGGCAGCGTGCCGCGTCCGACGGCCGAGACGGACGTCTTGATGTACTTGCCGGTGCGGTCCAGGTCGGGCAGGAAGGGGACATCGCCGCCGAGGTTGTAGCGGGCGGCGTACTCGACGTTTTTCAGCAGCCGGTTTCCGTCGAAGGCGTAGAGGTCCACGCCCTGGTTCCAGGCGACCTGTGCGGCGTCCGTGAGCAAGCCGACGGCGAGTTGCTCGTGGCCCTGGTCGCGTCCGGACTCCTGGCCCTGCCCGGCGTCCGTGACGATGCGGTGCGGGACACTGCCGTTGCCGGCCCCGGCGGCGGCGAAGCGCAGCGCGTCCTCGAAGAGGGTGGGCTCCTCGCAGAACACGCCGATGGCCAGGATCGACTGGACGGAGGTCAGGTCCCAGTTGCCGTTGGCGTAGAGCATGTAGCCGGAGATCGCGGGATACCAGACGCGCAGGAACGATTCCTTGCAGCGGGCGACGTCCTCCCTCGCCCAGCCGTCGTAACCGGTGTACTGGAGCAACTCGGCCGCGTTGACGAACTTGAACGCCTGGAGTCCGGCGCCGAGCGGCCCGTCCGCTCCGGTGACGGCGGTGAGGGAGGCCGACCAGGCGTTGAGGATGTCCCGGGACTTGTCGGCGTAGGCGCGCTCGCCGGTGATGCACCACATCAGCGCGGTCTGGTAGGCGGCGGCCGAGTCGGCGACGGCCTGGTTCTGGAAGTTGGTGGGGCCGCGGCCCCAGGTGGTGATCTGGCCGGTGTTCTGGACGGCGTACGTCGACTTCGAGCGCGCGTGGGCGGCGAGGGCGAGGTAACCGTCGTAGATCGGTGTTTCCCTGGCGGCGACGGCGGCCTTCATACGGGCCAGGTCGTCGGCGCTGTGCAGCAGACCGGGGTGCGTGAAGGCGCGTGGTGCCGTGGCGTCCCGGCCGGCGGCCCGGGCGGTGCCGGGGACGAGCAGTGCGCTCGCGCCCGACGCCAGCAGGGCGGCCGCACCGCCGAGGAAGCCGCGGCGGCTCGGTGCGGTGGGTCGCATGACGCTGGTGCCGACGGGGCCGGTGTGCGTGGGGTCGGTGCTCATGACGCGGCGGCCGCCTCGGCGGTGGTGAGGAACTTCAGGTTCAGCACGTGCTCGTTGGCGTGCATCGGGATGGTGTCGGTGGTGAGGTACCAGGTCGGCTTCTTCATCGAGTCGGCGATGACCGTGCCGTTGACCACGAGGTTCTCGAACGTGACGTCCTTGATGGCGTGCTTGGCGTCGTAACCGAGCAGCAGGCAGGTGGCGAGCGGCTTGCCCGTGTACGAGAGGTCCTTGACGTAGACGCCCTGGATGCCGCGGCCCACCGAGGTGTTGTATTTCGTGTTGTACATGACCCGCATGTGGATGAGCTGGCCCCAGCGGAAGTCCTCGACGCGGACGTCGTCCACCTTGACGTTCTTGATGAGGTTGCTGTCCCCCGGGTTGAGGGCGATGCAGCCCTGGTAACCCATCTGGGGCTCGCGGTGGTCGCAGATGTCGAGGTTCTTGAAGGTGAGGTTCTTCAGCACCTCGGGGTTGTCGCTGTTGCCGTGCGTCCCGACGTTGACGGGGTGCGCGACGTCCGCCCAGAGGGTGGAGTTGCGCACGGTGATGTTGCTGGTGTCGCCGTAGTACTCCCAGCGGTGGGTGTAGATGGCGATGCAGTCGTCGGAGTTGCGCATGAAGACGCCGTCGATGACGACGTTGCTGGAGCAGAAGACGTCGATGCCGTCGCCCCAGCCCTTGGAGCTGAAGGAGCCGAGCCCCTTGATGGTGACGCCGGTGGCCTCGCCGAGCTGGACGGCGTAACCGTTCGGGTTGAGCACGGTGACGGCGCCGATGGAGATGTTCCGCGAGCTCTCGACGAGGGCGCCGCCGGCGGCGGTCCCGGCGAGCACACCGCGGCCGGCGATCCCGGCGTGCTCCACGTCGCGGAAGACGACCGTCGCCTTGAGGACGGCGCCGCCGTCGAGGTAGACGGTCTTGCCCGAGGGGACGTTCAGATAGCCGTCGGCGGTGGTGTGGACGCCGGGGCCGTAGTAGAGGACGTTCGGGTCGTCCTGTGCGGGCCTCTCCTTCTCGACCGCGCGGGCGAACAGGTGGAGACAGTCGAAGATGTCCTCGTTGATCTGCACGACGACGTTGCGCGGCCGGTCGAGCGTGAAGCGCAGGGTGTCGCCCCCCACCTCGGGCTTGATGCCGTAGGAGTCCGGTCTCACCCGGACCTTGGTGGTGCCGCCCTTGAGGTAGGTGACCTCGACCTCGGCGGAGCCCTGGAAGTCGAAGTACGCCAGTGAGGAGTTGTAGGTCTTGCTGGAACCGGTGGTCGGGTTGATCTCCCCGAGCTGGGGACGCCAGATGTCCAGCGCCTGCCACTCCCCGTCGGGCGCGGTACGCACGCGCACCGTGAAGCTGGTGTTGGTCGGCATGGCGGACGGGCGGGGGTAGGTCACCAGCTTCGGGGCGACGGCGGTCTCGTCGGCCCGGGCGGCGGTCGCCGTCAGGTTGGTGAGCCCGGCGGCGAGGACGGTGGCGCCGGCGGCCTGGAGGGCGTTGCGACGGGACAGGGACGGGGACATCTGCGACTCCTTGCGAGCAATGAACAGGGGGAAAGGCGGCACTACTTGAGGCCGGAGGTGGACATCCCGGCGACGAACCCGCGCTGGGCGATCAGGAAGATCAGCAAGATCGGCACGACGTACATCACGGAGGCGGCGGCCTGCAGGTTGGCCACCGGGGTGCCCGCGGAGGTGACGTAGGTGGACATGACCGCCACCGCGAGGGTGGACCGGTCGGTGGAGAGCAGCAGCTGGGGGGCGATGTAGTCGCCCCAGGACCAGGTGAAGGCGATCACGAAGCTCGCGGACAGCACCGGCCAGGACTGCGGCAGGAAGATCCGCCAGAAGATCGTGCCGTAGCCGCAGCCGTCGACGATCGCCGCCTCCTCCAGCTCCCGGGGCAGTCCGGCGAAGAACTGACGGAAGAGGAAGACCAGGTAGGGGGCGGCGGCCAGGCCCCACAGCACCCACGGCCAGTAGGTGTCGACCATGCCGAGCTTGGCGAAGATCAGGTAGGTCGGCAGCAGCGTGATCATCTGGGGCAGCATCATCGAGCCGATGAGGATGCCGAACAGCGTCTTCTTTCCGGGGGCCTCCAGCCGGGCGAAGCCGAAGCCCACCCAGGCGGAGCTGAGGGTGACGAGGGTGGCGTAGATGAGGGCGATGATCAGGGAGTTGCGGGCGTAGCCGAGGAAGTCGATCAGGTTGAAGGCGTCCGCGAAGTTGTGCCACTGGACGTGGGTGGGCAGCCAGTGCACGGGTGAGGCCGCCAGTTCCGCCGGGGTCTTCAGGCCGCTGAGGACCAGCCAGCCGAAGGGGCCGATGAACAGGCCGGTGACGGCGACGAGGACCGTGTAGAGGACCAGACGGTTGACGCGTATCCGCACCCGGGGCGCGGGGTCGGGGGTCACACTGGTGGCGGTCACTTCTTCGCCTCCGGGTCGACGTTGTAGAACACCACGCCGGACGTGAACCTGAAGATGAGCCCGGTGGCGATGAGGATCAGGACGAAGAGCACCCACAGCAGTGCGGACGCGTAGCCGTAGCGGCCGAGCGCGAAGTACTGCGAGAAGACGTGCATCATGTAGAGGTAGTTGGACTGCGGCAGCGCGGTGACGCCCGCGGTCGTGCCGTCCGGGGTCAGCAGGAGCGGCATGATGGTCTGCACGGACGCGATCACACCGGTGACGGTCTGGAAGAGCAGCACCGGCGACAGCAACGGCACGGTGATGCTGCGGAAGGTCCGCCAGGCGCTCGCTCCGTCGATCCGGGCGGCCTCGTGCAGTTCGCGGGGCACGTCCTGGAGCCCGGCCAGCGAGATGATCATGATGTTTCCGGCGGCCCACAACACGCTCATCAGCAGCACGTAACGGGCGTAGGGGTCGGCGAGCCAGCCGAGCGCGTCGAAGCCGAAGAGAGTGAGGGCGCCGTTCGCGGCACCCGAGTTCTGGTCGAAGAGCGCCTTGAAGGTGAGGCCGGCACCGACCGGCGGCACCACGGCCGGCAGGTAGAGCAGGGTGCGGAACAGTCCACGCGCCTTGATCGGCCGGTTGACCAGGACGGCCAGCCCGAGCCCCGCGATGATCGACAGCGGCACCGAGGTGATCGCGAACAGGCCCGTTCGGCCCAGGGACTTCCAGGTCTGTGGATCGGAGAACAGCTCGCTGTAGTTGCCGAGGCCGACGTACCGCCAGTGCGGCGAGATGCCGTCGTACGTGGTGAAACTCAGCCACAGCGCGTACGCCATCGGCACGACGGTCAGCAGCAGAAAACCGATGATCCAGGGCGCGGTGAACAGGTAGAAAGCGCGATGTCTGCGACCGGTCATGGAGATCCGGGGCCGCTCGGCCGATGTCGTGCGGGCGGTGCTCGCGGCCGGTCCGGGCCTCCCCGTGAGGGGTATCTGGTCGACCGTCATCCCAGCTGCTCCTTACCGCGCTTCAGCTGCTCGTTCATGACCGAGTTCAGGCGGCCCGCGAGGGCGTCGACGGACAGGTGGCCGTTCATCGCGGCCGGCGCCTCCTGGTTGAAGAGGGCGTAGAGCGAGTCCGCCGAGGCGTAGGGCGTGAAGGCGATCACCGAGAAGTGCTTCAGCTCGGCGTTCTGCACCCTCAGCACCCGCTTCTGGTAGTCCTCCTGGGCGGGCATCAGCGGGCGCAGGGTCTTCAGGGTGGGGATGCCCCAGCCGCCGGCGGCGCGGGCCTTGGCCGGCCCCTCACCGAAGAACCACTCGAAGACGCGCCACGCGGCGTCCTTGTTCTTCGCCTTCTTCGGCATCCAGAACCCGGTGCCGGCCTGGCAGGGGCTGACCCGCCGGCCGCCCGCGAAGAGCGGAGCCGGGGCGAGGCGCGAGAGGGGCGCCAGCTTCTTGTCGGTGTTGATCAGACCGCCGAGCCAGTAGCCCGAGTTGGACATGGCCATCCGGCTCGCCTGGTAGGTCGGGCCGTCCCAGGCGTTGGGGTCGGGCTGGACGATGCTCGGCCCGACCCTGCTCCGGCCGTACTCGACGTACCAGGCCAGGGCCTTGCGGGCCTCGGGGGTGGTGAAGTCGATCCGGGAGAAGTCGTCGCTGAAGAGACTTCCTCCGGCGGACGCCGTCAGGCTCGCCAGCAGGTTGGGGGTGAGCACGCCCTGGTAACTGCCGCCGAAGACGATCGTCTGGCCGTTCTTGCGCCGGGTGAGCCGCTCGGCGGTATCCAGCCACTCCTCGTAGGTGACCGGCTCGGTCTCCGGCGGGTAGCCGACGCCCGCCTTGTCGAAGAGGGCGGTGTTGTACCAGAACATGGAGTCCTGGGAGAAGTCCTTCGCCATGCCGTAGCGGGGGCCCTTGCCCTGGGTGCGGCCGTCGTAGCGCCACAGGTCGTTGACCGGGTCGAGGTCGCCGGACTCGAGGACGGTGCTGCGGGCGAAGTACGGGTCCAGGTCCTCCATCACGTCGCGGGCCGCGAAGTAGGGCGCGTCGGTGGCTCCCACGCCGCGCACCAGGTCGGGTGGGGCGCTGTTGGTCATCATGCCGATGAGCTTGGTGATGTCGTACCGCACCGTGACGATCTTGACCCCGATGTCCTTCTGGGCCTGCCGGATCAGCTCCGGGGAGATGTCGTCGGGCTTGGCCATCACCGTGACGGTCTCGCCTCCACCGCCGACACCACTGGAGACGCGCATCGCGCAGCCGCTCAGTGACGCCGCGCCGGTCGCGGCACCGGCTGCCGAGAGTGCGAGGAATCGGCGGCGGCTCAGGGAAGCACCAGCACGTGGGTGCATGAACGCACCACCTCCTGCTCTTGCTGTTCGAAATACCGGTCAGAAGTCGGAGCCCCGACCGAAGAGAGGCATGTAGCAACCGGTTGTTGTACGTGGGGCAGAGCTTCTTCCGGCCGAGATGGCACGTCAAGAGCCTGGGCGAATTTTCGAAAAGACTATGCGTCGGGAACCGGTTGCCGTGCGGGCCTTGTCCCTGCGTAGCACCGATGACGGCACGCCCGGGGCTGACCCTCCGCCACCGAAGCCGCAGTAATCGATTTCCGTAAACGATCGCATCCTGTCGCTACGACACCGGAGCAACCGCTGACCCGCCGCCCTCAAAGATCGCCCCAACCGGGCGATTGACCACCACTTCCCGGCGGATCTACGGTAGAAGGCGCTTTCTGAAAACGTTTCTATCCCCTGCTCCAGGAGAGTCATGCCCAGCCCTCAGCTGCCGCGGGCCGTGTTCGCGATGGATCCGGTGCACCTCCCGCTGCTCTTCCCTCCGCCGCTGATGGAGCGGCTGCGGCGCACGGCCGACATCGATCCCGGGCTGGTGGTGCGGGACTTCGCCGATCCGGCCGGCGCCGCCGCCCTGGCCTCCGCCGACGTACTGATCACCGGCTGGGGCTGCCCTCATCTGGACGCCGGTGCCCTCACGGCCGCCCCGAAGCTCGACGCCGTGCTGCACGCGGCCGGCTCCGTCCGCTCCCTGGTCGGCGAGGCCCTGTGGGAGCGCGGGGTCAAGGTGTCCAGCGCGGTGACGGGCAACGCCGTGCCGGTCGCCGAGTTCACACTCGCGATGATCCTGCTGCTGGGCAAGGACACCTTCGACCACCGCGAGCGCTTCCGCCGGACCCACGCCTATCCCGACCCCGCCGACACGGCGGCGACCGGCAACCTCGGCCGTCGCGTGGGCGTCATCGGCGCCTCGCGCGTGGGCCGCCGGCTGCTGGAGCTGCTGCAGCCGTTCGACCTCACCGTCCTGCTGCACGACCCGTACGTGAGCCCCGCCGAGGCAGCCGCCCTCGGGGCCGAGTCACTGTCGCTGGAGGACCTGCTCAGACACAGCGACATCGTGAGCCTGCACGCCCCCGACATCCCCGCGACCCATCACATGCTCGACCGTGACCGGCTCGCCCTGGTCCGGGACGGCGCCGTGCTCGTCAACACCGCCCGCGGCGCACTCGTCGACCACGCGGCGCTCACCGACGAACTCGTGTCCGGCCGGCTGAACGCGGTGCTGGACGTCACCGACCCGGAGCCGCTGCCCGCCGGATCGCCGCTGTACCACCTGCCCAACGTGTTCCTCACCCCGCACATCGCCGGCTCGCTCGGCAACGAACTCGAGCGGCTCGGCCGGATCGTCGTCGAGGAACTGGAGCGCCTGGCGGCGGGCGCGCCGCCGCTCCACGAGGTGCGGCGCGCGGATCTGGCCCGGGTGGCGTGACACCGGCGCGGCGGGCCGGGAAGCCCGTTGTCCACAGGTCCTCCGAGCGGTTGTCCACAGGCCCTCCAGCCTGGCGTAACGATGGGATACGGTTTCCGCACCGGTGGCCTCGACGGCCGGTGTGATCGGCTCGAAGGAGTCCGTGGGCGCGAACGGGTCCGTGGGGCTCCGCGGGCGGGGAGCGTTCGGGCCGGGGGCGTCGAAGTCGATGCCGACCTGGTGGCAAGGGGCCGGAACACGCCGGGTCGAGGCACGCCGGACGCACCACTGGCTGACGCGCCAGGGACCGGGGCGCCACGGGCCGACACACCGAGGCCCGAGGCACCACGGTCGCCGTACCGAGGCCCGGGGCCCGCGACCCCGCCCCCGCCCCCGGCCCCGGCCCCGGCCCCGGCCGACCACGCCGACTCCGCCACCGGTCGGACCGCAACACTCCGGCGCCACCACCGGCCGGACACCGCACCGCCCGGCACACCACCGGCCGGACCCGCACCACCCCGGCCCGCCCCGGCCGGGCCGCACCAACCCGACCGCGGCGAACCGCAGCGGACCGGGTCACTACACGAAGGAGCCGCAAGGGTGAGTCAGCGCAAGGCGACGACGAGCGACGCCGGCCGGGCGACCATCCGTGATGTCGCGGAGCGCGCGGGCGTCTCCGTGGCCAGCGTCTCGCGGGTGCTGTCCGGCAACTACCCGGTGTCGGAGGAGCTGCGCCGCCGGGTGATGAAGGTGGTCCGGGACCTGGACTACGTCACCAACGCCCATGCCCGTTCGCTGGCCGGCGGCGGCACACCGACGGTGGCAATCCTCATCAACAACATCACCGGCGCCGCTTTCGCCCATGTGGCGAAGGGCGTCGAGGGCGCCGCCACCCTGCGCGGCTGGCTCTCCCTGGTCGGCACGACCGGCGACGACCCCGAGCGGGAGCTGGCGCTGGTGAACCTCATGCGCCAGCAGGGCGTCGCCGCGGTGATCCTGCTCGGCGGCGCCTACGACTACGACGAGTACCAGCTGCGCATGGCCCGCTTCGCCCGTTCGCTGGACGCGTCCGGCTCGCACCTGGTCCTGGTGGGCAGGCCCCCACTGGAGGGCGACGTCCCGGCGACGACCGTGGACTACGACAACGAGGGCGGCGCCTACGCGATGGCCAGCCACCTGCTCTCGGCCGGCCACCGCCGTGTCCTCGTCCTGCCCGGTCACGCCGAACTGACCACCGCCCAGACCCGGTTGCGGGGTGCCCGGCGGGCTTTCGAGGCGTACGGGGTGCCGTTCGACCCGGGGCTGGTGCGGCACGGCCAGTACGACTACGAGCACGGGTACGAGGCCGTCGAGGCGGCCCTGCACGAGACGCCGGACTTCACCGCGGTGCTCGCCGGGACGGACGTGGTCGCCGCGGGCGCCATGCAGGCGCTGCGCGCGGCGGGCCTGCGGGCGCCCGAGGACGTGTCGATCGTCGGCTACGACGACATCCCGCTGGCCTCGCAGCTCACGCCCCAACTCACCACCGTGCACGTGCCGTACGAGGAGATGGGCCGGGTCGCGCTGCGGGCCGTGGCCGACCGGCGCGAGGGCGGTGCGGGCCGCCGCAAGAGCGCCGACGGCGACCATCTGGTGCTGGGCACCCATGTCGTGGTCCGCAACTCGGTCCAGCCTCCGGCGCCACGCGGTTAGCCACCCGCCCCGCCCGACGCGGTCAGCCCCCCGCCCTGGCCCCGCGTGGTGGGCCGCCCGCACCGTGTGGCCGGCCGTGTGGAGTGGCCGACCGTCCGCACCATTCGCTCGGCCACCATGCAGAGTGCGTTACGTAACCGCTTTCCAGAGGCTTTTCGGTCTACCCCCCACCCCGTCCCCCTACCCGCCGAACCTCGGCGCGACGTGCCCTGAAATCCTCTGACCTGCCGAAATCGGTACCCACGGCCGCACCCCGCCCTGTGTACCCGGCGCTAACCCGCCGAACCATCCGCCGCAACAAATTGCCGCGCACCTCTTGCTATGAGCAGACCCGTCCGCCTACCGTCCCAGCAACCGCTTACTACAGCTTCCGCTAGGCCGAACCCCCCGCAACGCGAGCCGACGTCTTTTCCGGCCGCCGTTCCTGGCCGGCACCCCGAGCCGCCCCCGCCTCTCGTTCCGAGTCGTTTCGAGAACGCCCTATTCCGAAGGATCACGGTCAGATGAACTTCACCAGCCCCCGGAGAAGGTTCGCCTCCGCCGCTGTCGCGGGTATCGCGCTGACAGGTCTGCTCTCCGCCTGCGGCGGATCCGGCTCGGGTGACGACGCCGCGTCGGACTCCGGCCCGGTCACGCTCCCCTTCTGGGGTTGGGCCAACGGCCAGGAGGCGGTCGTCAAGGCGTTCAACGCCTCGCACAAGGACGTCCGGCTGAAGTACACGAAGGTCACCGACCAGCTGACCATGCAGAAGCAGCTGACCAACGCGGTCAAGGCGGGCAACGCCCCCTGCCTGGTGCAGAACACCGCCGAGTACGTGACGAGCTGGGTGTCGCAGGGCGCGCTCGCCGACATCACGCAGTACGTCGAGGGCGAGAAGAGCAGGTTCAACACCGGCGCCTGGGCGAGTGCGCAGGTGCAGGGCAAGCTCTACGGCGTGCCGACCAGCTCGGCGCCCCAGTTCACGATCTACCGCACGGACATCTTCGAGAAGTACGGCCTGAAGGCCCCGACGACCTGGGACGACTTCATCGCGGCGGGCAAGGAGCTGAAGAAGCACAACATCAAGATCACCAATTACGCCGGTGAGGACCCGAGCACCCTGGAGGTGCTCGCGATGCAGGCCGGGGCGCACTGGTACGCGATCGACGGCAGCGCCTGGAAGGTGGACTTCCAGGACGCGGGCACCTTGAAGGCCGCGAAGGTGATCCAGGAGATCATCGACAACGACCTGAACGCGAAGCTGTCCTTCGCCGACTACGCGGCCGTGCAGCGCAGTTACGACAGCGGTGCCACCGCGACCCGGCAGATCTCCACCTGGCAGATGGCGGGCATGGTGCAGAACTTCACCAAGTCCTTCGGCGACTGGGCGCTGGCGCCCTGGCCGACGTACCAGGGCGAGGCGGCGAAGACGCCGGCCGGCACGAACCTGACCGGCAGCGTGACGCTGGTGACCAAGCAGTGCAAGGACCAGAAGCAGGCGGCTCAGGCGGCATTGTGGATGTCGACGAGCCAGGACGCGGTCAAGACGATGGCGAGCCCGGAGACCGGCAACGGGGTGATGCCGGCGCTGATGGACAGCGGTTCCTACGTCGGTGAGTCGATCTCGCAGAAGCTGCTCGGGAAGAACTACGAGCCGGCGCAGAAGGTCGTGACGGACAGCCTGGGGACGGTGACCACGGACTGGACCTTCGGGCCGAACTGGACCGCGATGTTCACGGAATTGCAGGCGGGCTGGGCCAAGGTCGTCAACAAGCAGGAGAAGGTCACCGACCTGCTCGCGCACATGCAGGAGTGGACGGTCGAGGACCTGAAGTCCCGCGGTATCAGCGTCAAGGGCTGAGGCATTCGATGATTCGCTCCATGCGCTGGAAGGGCGCCGCCTTCACGGTGCCCTTCCAGCTCGGCTTCGTCTTTCTGTATCTGCTCCCGATCGGCTACGCCGTCTACGAGTCGCTGTTCACGGAGAAGCAGTCCGGGCTGGGCCTCGGCGGTGCGACGACCGAGTTCGTCGGGCTCGACAACTACGGCCAGGGGCTGACGGACTCGGCGTTCATGAACTCCATCCTGCGGGTGGTGCTCTTCGCCTGTGTCCAGATCCCGCTGATGTTGCTGATCAGCCTGTTGCTGGCGCTGTTCCTGGACGCGCTGACGTCCCGGGTGGCGGGCAGGTTCCGGATCGCGCTGCTGGTGCCGTACATGATCCCGGGCGTGGTCGCGGCGATCGTGTGGGTCAACCTCTACAGCCCCGACGTCGGCCCGCTCACCGCGATCGGCAAAGCCCTCGGCTTCGACTGGAACTTCTTCGCGCCGTCGATGGTGTGGCCGTCGATCGGCAACCTGCTGACCTGGCACGGCATCGGCTACAACATGGTGATCATCTACGCGGCGCTGCAGGGTGTGCCCCGGGAGCTGTTCGAGGCGGCCCGGCTGGACGGCGCCTCCGAGCTGCGGATCGCGCGCAGCATCAAGATCCCGTTTGTGCGCGGGGCGCTGGTCCTGACGGGTCTGCTGTCGATCATCCAGATGCTGCAGATCTTCAACGAGCCGGCGCTGTTCAGGAACATCACACCTCAGACGGTCAGCGACAGCTTCACCCCGATCATGATCATCTACAACCAGGCGTTCAACGCGGGCAACTACAACTACGCGGCTGCCCTGTCGGTGCTGCTCGCCCTGATCCTGGGCATCGCCTCCTTCCTCTTCTACCGGATCACCTCGAAGGAGGCCGACTGATGACGCTGACCGAGCAGACCACCGAGCGGCCCGAAGTCCGTGACGTCCGGCGCCTGTCCCAGCCGGACCCGGCCTCCCGCGGGCGGGGCGGTCAGCGCTTCCTCCTGGTCGGGCTGGTGCTGGCGAGTGCCTACAGCCTGTTCCCGGTGTGGTGGCTGATCGTCGCGGCGACGAAGGACCGTACGGCGCTGTACCAGAGCAACGGCCTGTGGTTCTCGGGCTGGCATCTCTGGGACAATCTGCATCAGGTGTTCACGTACCAGGACGGCATCTTCCTTCGGTGGACGGCCAACTCGTTCCTGTACGCGGGCGTCGGCTCCCTCGGCGGGACGCTGATCGCGCTCGCAACCGGTTACGGACTGGCCCGGTTCGACTTCCCCGGCCGTAACGCGATCTTCGCGTGTGTCGTGGGCTCGTTCCTGATCCCGATCGCGTTGCTGACGCTGCCGCTGTATCTGCTGTTTTCCGCGATCGGCATGGTGGACACGCCGTGGGCGATGCTGATCCCCTGCCTGATCAACCCGTTCAGCGTGTACCTGGCCAAGGTGTACACCGAGGCGACGATCCCCTACGAGCTGCTGGAGGCGGCGCGGATCGACGGCGCCGGCGAGCTGCGGATCTTCTTCAGCATCGTGCTGCGGATGATGACGACCGGGGGCGCGACGGTGTTCCTGCTGGCCTTCGTGAACACCTGGAACGCCTTCTTCCTGCCGCTGACGGTGCTGCGCGGCAAGGAGAACTGGACGCTCAACCTCGGTCTCTACAACTGGACCGGCACGCGGCTGGAGTCCGGCATCGACCTGACGGGCCTGGTGCTGACCGGAGCCCTGCTGTCCATCGTCCCGATGGCGATCATGATGGTCGCGATGCGCCGCTACTGGCGGACCGGCGTGACGCTCGGCGCCCTCAAGTGACGCTCGGCGCCTCTCATCTGGCGTTCGGCGCCCTCAGACCCTCCTTCGCCGTACCCCCTGACTCCTGGGGGCCGCAGGTGACCCTGACTCCCCGCGGCCCCCGGGTGACCGACGCTCCGGGAGCCCTCGCGTGACCGTCCTGCACAACCCCGTCCTCCGCGGCTTCGCCCCCGACCCGTCGCTGGTCCGGGTCGGCGACTGGTACTACCTGGCGACCAGTTCCTTCGAGTGGTTCCCGACGATCCCGCTGCACCGTTCCCGGGACCTGGCCCACTGGGAGTACGCGGGCCATGTCCAGGGGGCGGTCCCCGGGAACTCGCTGGCCGGGGTGCCCGACTCGGGCGGTGTCTGGGCTCCGTCACTGAGCTGGGACGGGGAACGGTTCTGGGTGACGTACACCGTCGTGCGCTCGGTCGGCACGCCGTACTTCGACCTCGACACCTACGTTGCGACGGCCGCGTCCGTCGAGGGCGGGTGGAGCACCCCGCACCGGGTCGCGAGCCACGGGTTCGACCCGGCCCTCTTCCACGAGGACGGCCGGCTGTGGCTGCTGAACCTGCAGAACGACCACCGGCCGGGGGGTGAGCGGTTCGCGGGGATCGTCATGACGGAGCTGGACCGCGACACGCTGGAACCCGTCGGTGACACGCACCTGCTGCTCCGGCACGACCGGCTGATCGAGGGGCCGAAACTGCTGCGGCGCGACGGCTGGTACTACCTCGTGGTCGCGGAGGGCGGCACGGGCTGGGAGCACGGGGTGCGGGTGGCTCGCGCCGGGGAGCTGACGGGGCCGTACGAACTCGACGAACGGCCGTTGCTGACGACTCGGGACGATCCGGCGGTGCCGTTGCAGAAGGCCGGACACGGCGAGCTGGTGGAAACTTCCGAAGGGCAGTGGCTGCTCAGTCATCTGACGGCCCGTCCGCTGCACACTCCGCAGGGCCGCCGCTGCACGCTGGGCCGGGAGACCGCGATCCAGGCGGCGGTCTGGGACGAGGAGGGCTGGCCCCGGCTGCGGCAGGGCGGGTGGCACCCCGATGCCGAGGTCGAGGTCGACGTACCGACGCATCGGCACCCGGATGCCCGTCCGCATCCGCTGCCACCGGCCCCGCAGCCGGAGGATCTGTCCTGGCCGTGGAGCTCCCTGCGTGAGCCGCCGGACCCGTCCTGGGCCGACACGAGGGCCCGCCCCGGGTGGATCCGGCTGCGCGGCCGGCACGGGCCGGAGTCCCACTGGGCGGCCGGCCTGCTCGCCCAGCGGGTCACCGAGCACCGCGCGGAGGCCGAAGTCACCGTGGAGGCACGGCCGGTCACCTTCACACAGGCGGCCGGGCTGCTGCTCTGGTACAACCCGGAGGCGTATCTCGCCCTGGACCTGACGTGGGCGGAGCCG
The DNA here is from genome assembly GCF_040613555.1 of Streptomyces sp. NPDC006265. Taxonomy (NCBI): domain Bacteria; kingdom Bacillati; phylum Actinomycetota; class Actinomycetes; order Kitasatosporales; family Streptomycetaceae; genus Streptomyces; species Streptomyces sp. NPDC006265. Next base: position 1,676 of record NZ_JBEXSH010000037.1, on the reverse strand, counting down.
GAGGGCGAGCCGCAGCGCGGGCAGCAGTGGGGAGGCACCGCGGGCGGGCGCACGGTGCTCAGCCTCGTCGCACGCGACGAGGACGGCGTGCGGCAGGTCGCCGTCGTCGACGTGCCGGTGGACGGGCCGGTGACGCTGGGGGCGACCATCGAGGGGGCCGACGCCCGCTTCTGGTACGTGCGCGAAGGGGTGCGCACGGCGGTCGGGCCGGCGCTGGACTTCAGCCGGCTGTCCGACGACCACGGCTCCCGGCTGCGGTTCACCGGGACGATGGCGGGGATCCACGCCCGGGACCTCGTGGACGCGGCGTTCACGGCGGACTTCACCGGGTTTCGGCTGACCTGCACACCCGGCTGAGGGGCTGTTCGGGGTTTCGAAAGTTTTGACCGGTGCGAGGCGGTGAACTCACTTTCCCTTCCCGCCGTCCTGCGCCGCACCTACAGTAGGAAGCGCTTTCTGCCCGGCCGGACCTCGTGACCGCCCTGGGCAGCGCTGGTCGAAACTTTCCACGGCCCACGGGCGGGCCGGAGAGGTGGGTTCCCCGATGGTCCGAACGGCGAGTGCGAGCGTGGCAGCCGGTCCGACACTGGCGGTCGTGGCGCGCGAGGCGGGGGTGTCGGTGCCGACCGCGTCGAAGGTGGTCAACGGCCGTGAGGACGTGGCACCCGAGACCCGCCGCCGCGTGACCGAGGCACTCGACCGGCTCGGGTACGTGCGCAGACCCCGTTTCGACGCGGCGAAGGCGCCCCGGCTGGTCGACCTGGTCGTGCACTCGCTGGACAGCTCCTGGTCGGGCGCGGTGCTGCACGGCGTGGAGGAGGCGGCGCACGACGCGGGCCTGGAGGTCGTGGTGTCGGCGGCGCTGGTCCGCTCCCGCGTCGGCCGCCCGGAACGCGGCTGGCTGGACAAGCTGGTCGCCCGCGGCTCCTCCGGCGTCCTGTTCAACCTGGCCGAGTTGAGCGACTCGCAGTACGCGTGGCTGGAGCAGCACCGCATCCCGTTCGTGATGATCGATCCGGTGCAGGAACCGCCGGAGGGTGTCGTCTCGGTGGGGGCGGCGAACTGGCAGGGCGGGCTGACGGCCACGGAGCATCTGCTGTCCCTGGGCCACGAGCGGGTCGCCGTCATCGCCGGGCCCCGGCGCACACTGTGCAGCAGCGCCCGGATCGCCGGGTACCGCTCGGCGCTGGCGGCGGCCGGGGTCCGGCACCGCGCCGAGTACGTCCGGCACGCCGGTTTCGACGAGAGCGTGGCCCACCGCCGTATGCTGGAACTCCTCGACCTGCCCGAGCCGCCGACCGCCGTCTTCGTCTGCTCGGACCGGATGGCGCTCGGAGTCTACAAGGCCCTGGCCGAAAGGGGGTTGAGGGTCCCGGACGACATCAGCGTGGTCGGCTTCGACGATCTGCCCGAGGCGCGCTGGGCCTCCCCCGCCCTGACCACCGTGCGCCAGCCGCTGTCCGAGATGGCCGCGACGGCCCTGCGGTCGCTGCTGCGCATGATGGACGGCCATCACCCGGAGAGCACACGCACGGAGCTGTCGACGCGGCTGGTGGAGCGGGCGAGCACGGCGCCGCCCGCGTAACGGGAGGTGCGCCCGGCCACCGCCGCTGCGGTGCCCCCCTCCATCGGCGAGGGGAACACCGCAGCGGTGCCCCCTTACCCGGTGAAGGAAC
>NZ_JBEXSH010000036.1:0-21359 GCF_040613555.1 Streptomyces sp. NPDC006265 | reverse complement strand
CGCAGCTGCAGACGCCCCCGCCCCCGGACCCGGCGTACGGCCACCCCCAGCAACACCCCCAGCCCCACCCCGCCTACGGCGGCCTCGGCTCCACCCCGCCCTACGGCCCGCCGCCCTACGGAGCGACCCCGCCGTACGGCCCCCCGCAGCCGCAGCAGCCGCAGCAGCCGCGGGGGAACGGCCGTTCCACCGCGCTGCTCGTCGTGATCGCCCTGGTCGTCGCGCTCGCCGCGGGCGGGTCGGTGTACGCGCTGATGCAGGACGGCGGCGACGACCGGGCCGACGACGGCGCCGGCCCGACGCAGGGCACGAGCGCCCCGCCGACCACCCCGGGCCCGTCCCCGACGACCTCGCAGCCGGACACCTCCCCCTCCCCGACGGACGGCACGATCCCGACCGGGTACCTCGGCACCTGGACCACGACCATCGACAACGCCGACGGCGAGCACAGTCGTTCGCTCACCATCCAGCAGGGCGGACCGGGTGACACGGTCCTGTCCCTCGTGGCCGACGGCCCGACCAAGGGCGGCGGCGACTACCACTGCGTGTTCGAGGGACAGTTGACCGCACCACCCGGGGCCGACGGCGCGCTGGAGATCGGCCCGTCCACCGTGAAGGTCGGTCAGCCGCGCACCGCCTGCACCCCGGGCGCGGCCACCGAGGTCACCCTCCTGCCGGACGGCACGCTCGAGCGCGTGAACACGAGCAGCGGGGAACGGCTGACGTACGTGAAGCAGTGACCGACTCCCGGCGTTTGGATGGGCGTTGAAGGTCCGGCGGCGTCCGTCCCGCTCAGCTGCGGGCATGCGTGCCGCCAGGGCGGCACGGGTGGGCGCAGCGGCACCCCGCGCCGCCGGGCTGCGGACCCACCCGACCCCAGCAGCAACGCGGAGCACCACGCGCCGCCGAGCTGTCGCACTCACCCGACCCCGGCGAGAAGGGCGAGCACCGAGAGCCCGACCGGCTCACCGCGGCTCCGGAGGCCGCTGCCGAGGCATGTTCGGCCGGGCCGCCCCATGCGGCGGCGGCACCGTGAACCGCCCGTTCACCCCCACCTCGGCCCCGCGCCCCGGCCCGGGGAACACCGCCGCCTGCAACCCCACCGGCGCGGCGCCGCCCGCCCGGAACTCCCCCATCCAGTCCGCCGTCTCCACCCGCACCAGTTCCGTCAGGTCCTCGGAGAACCTCCGCAGCACCCCGAGGCACCGCTCGGCGGCCTCCCCGGCCGTCCCCTCCGCAGGACCCAGCACCTCCCGCACGCTCTCCGCCGCCCAGTCGAACTGGAGAGTCTGCAAGCGCCGCTGCACGGCCTGCGCGGTGGCCACGTCCCGCATCCACCCGGACGTCACTCCGAAGTACCGGTCGACGGCCACACACGCCGCCCCCAGCAGCAGCGCCAGACACCCCCAGGGCGCGATCCCGCCCGCTACCCCGGTCAGATCCAGCAGGGGCAGCGCGACCCCGGTCACTGCCCCCACCGCGGCCCCGCAGCGCAGTACCCGCGCGCACCTCCGTTTCCACACCCGGTCCGCGAGGTACCAGGCCGCCGTCCGCAGCGCCCCGTGCTCCACCCACCGGTACAGCTCGTCCAGCCGGAGCGCCGGCTCACCCCAGTCCCCGAGCGGGAAGACCCGCCCGGTCAGATCGCCCGGCCGCAGCCCGGCCGCGGGCTGCTCGCCCCGCCCGTCCTGAGGCGGCCCCTCGGGCTGCATCTCCGGCTGACCCACCCGGCACTCCTCACTGACCACGGATGACCACGTACGGTTCACTCACCGATCACGCTGCGCGATGGACGGAAGCCCGCACCCTGCACGCGCCCGACCCTTCCTACCTCCCAACGGGTGGCGAAGACGTAGCTTTCGCCTCTTTTCCGCCCGGAAGTATTCCTTGATCGGGTATAGGGCGCGAGGGGGACTCACTCGAAAGAGTGCCGGGGCGACGGCAGCCCCGACCACGTAGGCTCGTGCCGAACGGGAAAACCCGTACCGAGCAAGGAGCTGATCGTGATCCCCGGTGGTGGCCAGCCCAATATGCAGCAGCTGCTCCAGCAGGCCCAGAAGATGCAACAGGACCTGGCACAGGCGCAGGAGGAACTGGCGCAGACGGAGGTCGACGGGCAGGCGGGCGGCGGTCTGGTGACGGCCACCGTCACCGGCGCCGGAGAGCTGCGCGCCCTGAAGATCGACCCGAAGGCGGTGGACCCCGAGGACACCGAGACCCTCGCCGATCTGGTCGTGGCGGCCGTGCAGGCGGCCAACGAGAACGCGCAGGCGCTCCAGCAGCAGAAGCTGGGCCCGCTCGCGCAGGGTCTGGGCGGCGGAGGTATTCCCGGCCTGCCGTTCTGACCCGGCACACCGCCTTCCTCGGACAGGCGGCAGACAACTACGGTACGTACGGGACGGTGCGTACCGACCCCGAAGACCCAGGAAGGGCAGTCCGTTGTACGAAGGCGTGGTCCAGGACCTGATCGACGAGCTGGGACGGCTGCCCGGCGTCGGTCCGAAGAGCGCCCAGCGGATCGCCTTCCACATCCTGCAGGCCGAGCCGACGGACGTACGGCGTCTCGCGCAGGCCCTGATGGAGGTCAAGGCGAAGGTCCGCTTCTGCGCGACCTGCGGCAACGTCGCACAGGAGGAGCTGTGCAACATCTGCCGCGACACCCGCCGCGACCCGGCCGTCATCTGCGTGGTCGAGGAGCCGAAGGACGTCGTGGCGATCGAGCGCACCCGTGAGTTCCGGGGCCGCTACCACGTCCTGGGCGGCGCGATCAGCCCGATCGACGGGGTGGGCCCCGACGACCTGCGTATCAGGGAGCTCCTGGCCCGGCTTGCCGACGGCTCGGTCACCGAGCTCATCCTCGCCACGGACCCGAACCTGGAAGGCGAGGCGACGGCGACGTACCTCGCCCGCATGATCAAGCCCATGGGCCTGAAGGTCACCCGCCTGGCCAGCGGCCTCCCGGTGGGTGGGGACCTGGAATACGCGGACGAGGTCACCCTCGGCCGCGCCTTCGAGGGGAGACGACTCCTAGATGTCTGACGCCACGCTGCACGCGACCGACCAGAACCCGGACGATTTCGCCGTCCAGATCGCGGACCAGATCGAGAGCTTCCTGGTCGCCGTCACGGAGGTCGCGAAGGGCGACGAGCCGGAATCGGCGGTGCCTTTCCTCCTCCTGGAGGTCTCCCAACTCCTCCTGGCCGGCGGCCGGCTCGGCGCGCACGAGGACATCGTGCCCGACGAGCGCTACGAACCCGACTCGGGCCCCGAGCCGGACGTCGACGCGCTCCGCGAGAACCTGGCCCGCCTGCTGGACCCGATCGACGTCTACTCCGAGGTCTTCGACCCCTACGAGCCCCGCAAGGCGCCCGTGCCGGCCCGGATCTCCGACGACCTGGCCGACGTCATGGCCGACCTGCGCCACGGCATGTCCCACTACCGCGCGGGCCGCACCAGCGAGGCCCTGTGGTGGTGGCAGTTCTCCTACTTCTCCAACTGGGGCTCCACGGCTTCGGCCACTCTCCGGGCCCTGCAGTCGATCCTCGCCCACGTCCGCCTCAACCAGCCCCTCGCCGAACTCGACGGCCTGGACACGGACCAGGGCATGGGCGACGACACCCTGGAGATCGAGGCGGGCCGGGTGATGGCGGAGGAGATCGCCGGGCCCCTGGGTCTGCGCCCGGCGAAGTAGCCGGTCAGATCCGAACGGCCGTGCCGGTGACGCCGATTCCGCTGTGCGGGTCCGCCGGTACCGTCACGGTGATCGTGCTCGGCCGTCCCATGTCCACGCCCTGATGGATCGTCAGCGTTGCGGGGGTCGGCACGAGTTCGAGTTCCCTCAGGTAGCCGCCGAACGCGGCCGCCGCCGCTCCCGTCGCCGGGTCCTCGCTCACGCCGCCGGGCGGGAACGGGTTGCGGGCGTGGAAGAGGGTGGGTGACTCGCGCCGGACCAGGTCGATGGTGGTCCAGTCCCGGCGGGCCATGAGGGCGCCGAGCACGGCCATGTCGTAGTCGAGGTCCGCCAGCCGGTCCCGGCTCGCGGTGGCGATGACCGGGTGCCAGGCCCCGGCGAAGGCCACCCGGGGCGGCAGAGCCGGGTCCAGGTCCTCGGCGGACCAGCCGAGGATCGCCAGCAGTTCGGCGAGGTCGGCCTCTTCGAGCGGGACCGTGCGCGGCGCGACGCTCACCAGGGTCGCCACGAGCGAGCCGTCCGCCGCCCGGTCCGTGGTGACGGTGACCGGTCCGGCCTGGGTGCGCAGGTGCAGCCGCCCGGTGCCGTGCCGCTCCGCGTGGGCGACGGCCGTGGCGATCGTCGCGTGGCCGCAGAACGGCACCTCGGCGAGCGGGCTGAAGTACCGGATGTCCAGGGGGCCGTCGCCGGAGTCCACCACGAACGCCGTCTCCGAATAGCCGACTTCGGCCGCCGTCGCCAGCATCACCTTGTCGTCGGCGCCGCTCGCGTCGAGTACCACCCCGGCGGGGTTGCCGCCCTTGGGATCCGTGCTGAACGCCACGTAGCGAAGCATCTCCATGCCCAGACGGTAGCGCCCGGCCCTCTGCCACGCCGCGTGATTTGGAGGCTCCTTGTACGTGCGCTGTACGCGGCCTGCACGGCCCCTAACCGGTGAAACGCGAGGCTGGAGTCACTTCCACCGCAGAGAACGCGGAGGCAAGCCGACTCCCTTCGATCTCACTGGAGATGTCATGAACCGTCGCCCCGCCCGCCGGCACATAGCCGTCGCCGTAGCCGCCACCGCAGTCCTGGCCGCCGGCACCCTCGCCGTCAGCACCGGGGTTGCCGGGGCCGACTCCCGGGGCCAGGGCGAGAAGCAGGCCAAGCCGGTGACCAAGGCGCAGGTGCTCGGGCTGTTCGACCGCTGGAACGCCGCGCTGCAGACCGGTGACCCGAAGAAGGTCGCCGACCTGTACGCGAAGGACGCGGTCCTGCTGCCGACCGTCTCCAACCAGGTCCGCACGGACAGAGCCGGGATCGTCGACTACTTCGAGCACTTCCTGCAGAACAAGCCGGTCGGGACCAAGGTCGAGTCCGTCGTCAACGTCCTCGACCGCGACACCGTCATCGACACCGGTGTCTACGCGTTCTCGCTCACCGACCACGGCACGGGCGAGAAGAGCACCGTCAAGGCCCGCTACACCTACGCCTACGAGAAGCAGCCGAACGGCAGGTGGCTGATCGTGAACCACCACTCCTCGAAGATGCCGCAGGGCTGAGCCCGGTCAGCCGCCGCCCCGGTGGGACGCCCGGAGCGTGATCGTCACGCACAGGCCGCCACCGGGCGAGTCCGTCAGCGCCACGGTTCCGCCGTCGTCCGTCGCCAGTTGCCTGACGACGGCGAGACCGAGGCCGGAGCCGGACTTGCCGGTCAGGCCCTGGCCGCGCCAGAAGCGGTCGAAGGCGCGGGACTTCTCGGCGTCCGACATGCCGGGCCCCTCGTCCAGGACCGACACCCCCACCACATCGCCCCCGGCCTCCACCCGCACGGTGATCGTTCCGCCGTCGGGTGAGACCTCCAGGGCGTTGGAGAGCACGTTGTCCAGCATCTGGTCCAGATGACCGGGACTGGCCAGCACAGACGGCCGGCCGTCGGCACTCCCCCTGAGCGCGATGGTGACTCCGCGCTCGTCGGCGGCCGGTCTCCACACGGCGAGCCGTTCCCGCACGATGTCCATCAGCGGGAGCGGCTCGGCCGCGGTCACCTTCGCCTCGGCCCGTGCCAGCACCAGCAGCCCGCTGACCAGCCGGCTCATCCGGACGACCTCGGCCGTCGCCTGCTCCACGTCCTCCCGTACGAACTCGTCGTCCGTCCCGTCGGCGATGTTGTCCAGGGACAGCCGCAACGCCGTGAGCGGGGTGCGCAGTTGATGGGAGGCGTCCGCGACGAAGATCCGCTGGGCCGCGATCAGGGTGTCCAGGCGTTCGGCGCCCTGGTTGAGCGTGCGCGCCAGGGTCTGGGTCTCGGGCGGGCCCGTCACGGGGGAGCGGGCGGTCAGATCGCCGTCGCTGAATTTGCTGGCCATGTCGTTGAGCTGGCGCAGCGGCCGGGTGAGGCGCCGGGCCACCCCGACGCCGAGCAGGGCGGCCACCCCGAGGACGAGCACGGCGAGGATCGCCCGGAAACCCCAGATCTGCCACAGCCGGCTGGTCATCTCGTCGGTCGAGTACACGATGCGTACGGCGCCGACGATCCGGTCCGTGCCGGCCGCGCGGGCGGGCACCGTGATCACCAGCTCGGGGCCCCAGATGAAGGAGGAGCCCCAGTCGGTCGTGGGCCTGCCCTCCTTCAGCGCCCGGGTCAGTGACGCGTCCGAGGCCGGGCGGGGCAGGTCCGCCGGGCAGCTCGCGGTGCGGGTCACCTGGATCTCGTCGTCGTAGGCCCTGGCCATCTCCTCCAGGGCCTGGCAGGAGGCGGCCCGGCCGTCGCCCAGCAGCAGGGCCATGGCGTCGGCCTCGCGCAGGACGGCCGACCGGGTGTCGTTCCGCAACTGGTCCGTGAGCGTGAACGCCACCGGCACGGTGAACAGCGCGATGGCGACGGCGACGAGCAGGACGTAGCTGCGGACGAGCTGGCGGATCATGAGGCGCCGCCGCTCCCGCCCGTGCCGCCGCTCCCGCCCGTGCCGCCGTTCCCGCCCGTGCCGCCGGCGTCGCTGTCGGTGTCCCTGGCGATCTCCAGTCGGAAGCCGACCCCGCGCACCGCCTCGATGGTGACCGCCCCCGCGAGCTTGCGCCGCAGCGCCGCGACGTGGACGTCCAGGGTCTTGGTCGGTCCGAACCAGTTCGCGTCCCAGACCGCTTCCATGATCTGCTCGCGCGACATCAGCGCCCCGGGCTCCTCGGTGAGGAAGGCCAGCAGGTCGTACTCCTTGGGCGCGAGGGCGACCTCCTCGCCGTCCAGGCGCACCCGGGCCGCCTTGCGGTCGATCGTCAGGCGGGTGCCGTAGCGGTCGGGGCCGGTGTCGGGCGTCCCCGCGGGGGTGCGCGGCTGCGTGCGGCGCATGACCGCCCTTATCCGTGCGATGACCTCCCGGACGCCGAACGGCTTGGAGACGTAGTCGTCCGCGCCGAGTTCCAGCCCGACCACCCGGTCCGTCTCGTCGCTGCGGGCGCTGATCACGATGATCGGGACGTCGCCCCGCTCGCGCAGCGCCTTGCAGACGTCCAGGCCGTCGGTGTCGGGCAGGCCGAGGTCCAGCAGGACCACCTCATAGGGGCCCTCGTGCTTCAGGGCCGCCCCGCCGGTGGTGACCCACTCGACCTCGAAGCCGTAGCGCCTGAGGCCACGGCGCAGGGACTCGGCGACCGGTTCATCGTCTTCCACCAGGAGTACGCGCACAGCCGAACCCTAGTGCTTGAAAGTTGTGTGACCGGGCCGATGTCACGTGCGATTGTGACGCCGGGCACTTTCTCGAGTGGCCTGTGCCCAGATGGGCATGAGCGACTCTGGACGGGCGGACGAGATCTCACCATGCGATATCGCGGAGGGGTTTTTCGGACGCTCGTTAGACTGAGCCGACCGCGGTACGAATGCGTATGAGCGGATAGAGACGGATTGAGCGAGGAGCGCACGTGGGCCTTGTCGTGCAGAAGTACGGAGGCTCCTCCGTAGCCGATGCCGAGGGCATCAAGCGCGTCGCCAAGCGAATCGTGGAAGCGAAGCAGAACGGCAACCAGGTGGTTGCCGTGGTTTCCGCGATGGGCGACACGACGGACGAGCTGATCGATCTCGCCGAGCAGGTTTCCCCGATGCCTGCCGGGCGCGAGCTCGACATGCTGCTGACCGCCGGAGAGCGGATCTCCATGGCCCTGCTGGCCATGGCGATCAAAAAGCTGGGCCACGAGGCCCAGTCGTTCACCGGCAGCCAGGCGGGTGTCATCACCGACTCGGTCCACAACAAGGCCCGGATCATCGACGTCACGCCGGGCCGCATCAAGACCTCGGTGGACGAGGGCAACATCGCGATCGTGGCCGGTTTCCAGGGTGTCTCCCAGGACACCAAGGACATCACCACGCTCGGCCGCGGCGGCTCCGACACCACGGCGGTGGCTCTCGCCGCCGCCCTCGACGCCGACGTCTGTGAGATCTACACCGACGTCGACGGCGTGTTCACCGCCGACCCGCGCGTGGTGAAGAAGGCCCGGAAGATCGACTGGATCTCCTTCGAGGACATGCTCGAACTGGCGGCGTCCGGGTCGAAGGTGCTGCTCCACCGCTGTGTGGAGTACGCCCGCCGGTACAACATCCCGATCCACGTCCGGTCCAGCTTCAGCGGACTTCAGGGCACATGGGTCAGCAGCGAGCCGAAGCAAGGGGTAAAGCAGGTGGAGCAGGCTCTCATCTCCGGTGTCGCGCACGACACCTCCGAGGCCAAGGTCACGGTCGTCGGCGTGCCGGACAAGCCGGGCGAGGCGGCCTCGATCTTCCGCGCGATCGCCGACGCCGAGATCAACATCGACATGGTCGTGCAGAACGTGTCCGCCGCCTCCACGGGTTTGACGGACATCTCCTTCACGCTGCCGAAGACCGAGGGCCGCAAGGCCATCGACGCGCTCGAGAAGAACAAGGCCGGCATCGGCTTCGACTCGCTGCGCTACGACGACCAGATCGGCAAGATCTCCCTCGTCGGCGCCGGCATGAAGACCAACCCGGGCGTCACGGCCGACTTCTTCACCGCCCTGTCCGACGCGGGCGTGAACATCGAGCTGATCTCGACCTCCGAGATCCGCATCTCGGTCGTCACCCGCGCCGACGACGTCCCCGAGGCCGTCCGGGCCGTGCACTCCGCGTTCGGGCTCGACTCCGACAGCGATGAGGCCGTCGTCTACGGAGGCACCGGCCGCTGATGGCCGAACCCCGAACGGACGCCCGGACCGGCCGGTCCGGGCGTCCGACGCTCGCCGTCGTGGGAGCGACCGGAGCCGTCGGCACGGTCATGCTCCGGATCCTGTCCCAGCGGGCGGACGTCTGGGGCGAGATCCGGCTCATCGCCTCCCCGCGCTCCGCCGGCCGCAAACTGACCGTGCGCGGCGAGGAGACCGAGGTCGTGGCCCTCAGCGAGGAGGCCTTCGACGGGGTCGACGTCGCCATGTTCGACGTCCCCGACGAGGTCGCCGAGCGATGGGCGCCCCTCGCCACAGCCAAGGGCGCGGTGGTGGTCGACAACTCCGGCACGTTCCGGATGGACCCGGACGTGCCGCTGGTCGTGCCCGAGGTCAACCCGCACGCCGTGCGGATGCGCCCCCGCGGGATCATCGCCAACCCCAGCTGCACGACGCTCTCCATGATCGTGGCCCTGGGCGCGCTGCACGCCGAGTTCGGGCTGCGCGAGCTGGTCGCCTCCTCGTACCAGGCCGTCAGCGGCGCCGGGCGCACCGGCGTGGCGACCCTGCGCCGGCAGCTGTCCCTGGTCGCCGGCACGGAACTGGGCGTCCACCCCGGCGACGTACGCCGGGCCGTCGGGGACCACACCGGGCCGTTCCCCGAGCCGGTCGCGCTGAACGTCGTGCCGTGGGCCGGCACGGCGCAGGAGGACGGCTGGTCCTCGGAGGAGCTGAAGGTGCGGGACGAGTCCCGCAAGATCCTCGGCCTGCCGAACCTCCCCGTGGCCGTTACCTGTGTCCGGGTGCCGGTGATCACCACCCACTCCCTGACCGTGCACGCCTGCTTCGAGGGCGAGGTCACCGTCGACAAGGCCCGCGAGATCCTCGCCACCGCGCCCGGCGTCGTGCTGTTCGACAACCCGGCCGCGGGGGAGTTCCCGACCCCCGCCGACGTGGTCGGCACCGATCCGACCTGGGTCGGGCGGGTCCGGCGGGCGCTGGACGACCCCACGGCGCTCGAACTGTTCGTGTGCGGGGACAACCTGCGCAAGGGTTCCGCGCTCAACACCGCGCAGATCGCCGAAGTGGTGGCGGCCGAGCTGTCCTGACCCGGCCGAGCCGGCCTGACCGGGTGGTCGCCCGGGTTTCGTGAAGTTTCGCGGCGCCGAAAACCACGGCCGATGTCAGAGGCGGTTTGTAGGATCTGTGCACGACATGTGAGCCGGTTAATGGTCCGGACCACTTGTCCGTGGCGCTTCGGCATCAGAGGATTGATCTCCCCGTCCTCCGCAACCGTGCGGAGGGCGGGGAGCGTCTTTGCGGTCGCCCTTCGGCCGTGGGAGCGCTTCATCAGGCGTGGGGACGCCTGGAACCGGGCGTGGGGACGTCCGTTCACATTTGGACATAGGGGAAGAGCGGGACGCATGAGGGCATTTGATGCACCATCGGTTGTGCTGCCTGACGCGGGTAGACCGTCGACGGCGACGGTCGGCGTGAAAGTGATGCCCGGCGCGTACAACCCTCACAGGGGTCAGCGTGTCCAACAGGCGTGGCAGAGGTACTCGACTTCAGCGCGGCACGCGGCACGGTCCTTCGACCGCCCCGTCCGGCGGCTCTACGACCCCGCATGGCCGGTACGCCCGGTGGCATGCCGGTGATCGCGCCCGTGCCCGCAGCGCGGCCGGCCCGCATACCCAATCAGCGCGACGGCGCGGAGGACGGCCTCGCGGCCGGCACCACCGTCGACCACCTCACCGAGACCTACCGGGCGCACTACCGCTCGCTGTTGGGTCTCGCCGCGCTCCTCCTCGATGACACGGCCTCCTGCGAGGACGTCGTCCAGGAGGCGTTCATCCGTGTCCACTCCGCCCGCAAGCGGGTGCGCGACCCCGAGAAGACCCTGGCGTACCTGCGCCAGACCGTCGTCAACCTCTCGCGCTCCGCGCTGCGCCGCCGCATCCTCGGCCTGAAGCTGCTGTCGAAGCCCATGCCCGACATGGCCAGCGCCGAGGAAGGCGCCTACGACCTGCTGGAGCGCGACTCCCTCATCAAGGCGATGAAGGGGCTGCAGCGCCGCCAGCGCGAGGTGCTGGTGCTGCGCTACTTCGCTGACATGACCGAGGCGCAGGTCGCCGAGACGCTCGGCATATCACTGGGCTCGGTCAAGGCCTACGGCTCGCGCGGTATCGCGGCGCTCCGGGTCGCCATGGAGGCGTCGGCATGAGTGACGGCAACGGCACGGGCGGCAACGGGCGCGACCGCCCCGAGCCCGCCGAGCGCCTCGACGAGTGGCAGGCGCCGACCAGGCTCCACGGGCAAGATCCGAAGCAATCGCACGCTGGGAACGGAACTGTGAACCACGGCCCCGACGACCAGAGCCCCGAAGGGTTCGACTCGGACGAGCTGGACCTGCGCAGGATGCTGCACCAGGTGGTGCAGGAGGTGGAACCGCGCGACGGCACCCTGGACTACCTCCGCAAGGCGGTACCGCAGCGGCGGACCCGCAAGCGGCAGGCCGTCGTCGGCATGGCCGCCGCCGCGCTCTTCATCGGCACCGCCATCCCCGCCCTGGTGCACGTCTCCAACGCCACCGGCTCCGACGCCAACCCGTCCGTCGCCGGGCACGCCTCCGAGACGCAGGGCGGCGCGAGCCAGGGCAAGGGCCCGGACGGCGGCGAGAGCACCGCGGGCGGCTCCTCCGGCAAGGCCGAGGGCAAGGACAAGGGCGACAAGAAGCAGAAGGACGAGGACAAGGGATCCGGTGCCTCCACGGGCGCGTCCCAGGGTGCCGACCCTTCGTCCACCACCGCCGCCGGCATCCCGGCGTGCACCTCGGCCCAGCTCGGCCCCGCCTCCGGAGGCAGCAACGCCCCCGACTCCACGGGTGCGGTCTCCGGCTCCTTCCGCGTCACCAACGTCTCCGCCGCGGCCTGCACGGTCACCGGCCCCGGCTCGGTGAGCGCGCTGCCGCAGGGCGCGGCCGACATCAGCAAGGTCGGCTCGGCCCGGCACGCCGCGGGCGACGCGGCGGCCGGTCTCCTTCCCGACCCCTCCCTGGAGGCCGCCCAGCTGGTCCTCCAGCCGGGCATCGGCTACGACGTGAAGTTCGCCTGGGTCCCCTCCGAGACCTGCCCCACCCCCGGCGGCAGCGTCGGCGGCCCCGACCCCAGCCCCGACCCCACCCCATCGGACGACCCGGCGGCCACGAGCGGCACCTCCACCGGCGGCGACACCGGCACGGCCCCCCAGCTCGCCAGGGAGGACGGCACGGTCGACGGCAGCGTTGCGGTGACCTACACCCCGGTCACGGGCTCGGGCGCGACGTCGGTGACGGTGTCCAACGCGTGCGCGGGGACGGTGTACTGGACGGGCGTGCTGGCGGGGTCGTGACCGCGGGGTCGCGGACCCACCCCCGCCCGGACCCGGACGCCGCTCACTTCACCGCGGCGTCCACGGCGACGGGCTCCCCTTCCGCCACCAGCCCCAGCTCCGCATCCCGCGCGGACTCCACCTCGCGCCGCAGCAGCCGGAACCACATGAAGATCACGAATCCCACGAAGGCGAACCACTCGGCGGTGTAGCCCAGGTTCTGGAAGGCCTTCAGATCCAGCCCCGAGTCCGGCGGCGCGGCGGCCGGCACGGCCTTCATGCCCGAGTCGCCCTTCTCCAGCGTGACCCACGCGTCGTACACGTCGTACGGCACCAGGTTCACCAACGACGCCGCGCTGATCGCCGAGGTCTGCCCGGCCGGCAGCCCGCCCTGCGCACTGACCCCGTTGTCCCCGGGCGTCTCCGACGCCTGCAGCGCACCGGTGATCGTGACTTCACCGGCCGGGGGAGCCGGAATCTTCGCCGCGTCGGCGGAACCGGGCAGCCAGCCCCGCACCACCGGCAGCGCCTCGCCCGAGCCGGTCCGCAGCAGCGTCAGCACGTAGAAGCCCTGCTTGTCGTCGAGCTCCCGCCCGGGCACCAGCAGCTGCTCGCCGTACGTCCCGCTCGCGGTGACCAGCTTCCCGGATGTCGCCTTGTCCACCGGCAGCATGTCCTTCAGCGGCCGGGGCGCCTCGTGCCGGGCCTCGGAAACCTGCTCGGTCGCGGTCCGGTGATCCTGCACACGGTCCTCGAACCGGCCCAGCTGCCAGGACCCCATGAAGATGCAGAAGGGGATGGACAACAGCACGAAGACGTTGATCCCCCACCATCGGGGCGTCAGCAGAAACCGGTACACACCCCCACGGTACGGGGGTGCCGGGCAGGGCCCGGCTGCGGGGTCGGCAACGGGGCGGGGCGGCGGGCGGTTCCGGACGCCGGGCCGCTCAGTACCGCTCGGCCAGGTGCTCCCGGCCCGCCGGGGGCTCGTACGGCTCGGGCCAGAAGTCGGTGACCGCGGATATCCGGCCCGCTCCGTCCTCGGTGAAGAAGGAGATCGCGTCCCTCTCCTCCGGCCCCACAGTGAAGTGGGTCCAGGTGACGACCTGTCCGGGTTCGGCGACGAGGCGCTCGACGCTCAGATGCCAGTCGCCCGGATACTCGCGGTTGAACCGGACGTACTGCTCCCGGCCACTGTTCCTCCCGCGTCTGGGGCATGGTGTAGACGACGTCCTCGGACAGGATGCCGGCGAACGCGGTCCGGTCCCGGGCCTCGGCGGCGGCCCAGAACCTGTCGACGGCCCTGCGTAGATCGGTCATGCCCAGAAGTCTGCACGCCCCCACTGACAATCGGCCTTGATCTGCGCCAACGCCCCGGCCGAGGCTCAGTCCTTGCGGGCCCGGATCGAGTACATCAGCGGGATCCGCGGCCGGTGTGCCGGGAAGCGGAAGTAGCCGTCGCGCCGCTCGAAGCTCCCGAACCGCCGGAACAGCGACACGTCGTGCTCGTGCAGGAACTCGATCCGCAGCCCGGCCGCCGCGAGCGCGGAGACGACCTCGCCCACCGGATGCTGCCACTCGACCCGCCGGCTGTGCGTGAACTCGGCGCCCTCGGCCGCGTAGGACCCGGCGCTCTGTTCGACCCAGGCGTCCCGGGCGAAGTAGTCATGCGTGATCCGCGAACCGGTCTCGTCGTCGAGGACGTCGGTGAGCGGGTGGAACTCGGAGAGGTAGAGGAACCCGCCCGGGGCCACGAGCGCCGCGACGGTCTCCGCCCAGCGCCCGATGTCGGGCAGCCAGCACAGCGCGCCGACGCCCGTGTACACGATGTCGTACGACGGGTCCGGGACCGCGGCCGCCGCGTCGTACACGTCCGCCGTGACGAACGCCGCCCGGTCCGGTCCGAGACCGAGGTCCCGCGCGAGCCCGCGGGCCAGGTCGATCGCGGGTTCGGAGAAGTCGAGACCGACGACGCGGGCGGCGCCGTGCCGGGCCCAGGACAGCGTGTCGAGGCCGATGTGGCACTGAAGGTGCAGCAGAGAGCGGTTGCCGACGTCGCCGACCTCGGCGAGCTCGAAGTCGCGCAGCGGGTCCTGACCGGCCCGGAAGGCGTCCAGATCGTAGAAAGCACCGGCCACGTGCAGCGGCACCCGCTCGTCCCAGTGGGCGCGGTTGGCCTCGTTCCAGTCGGCCGGGGTGGGGGAGTACAAGGGGGCGACTCCTGACCTGCTCGGAGGGGGACCGGTGGAGGTTGTCCACAGGCTGGGGACCTCGCCGGCGAATTGTCGGCCGGGGCGGGCAGTATGGGTCCATGACTGAGAGCAACGGGTCCGCCGCGCGGGATCAGCGGGACCAGCACGAGCAAGCGGTACAGGCGGGACGGCAGGAGCGGATGCCGGACTGGGAGAAGCGCTTTCGGGCGCCCCGGGTGTCCCTGCCCGACTGGGCGGAGGACGCGCCGGACCGCTCCCTGTTCGTCTCGAACGCGACCGGGACGTACGAGCTGTACGCCTGGGACCGGGCGACGGGCGAGCAGCGCCAGGTGACGGACCGGCCCAACGGCACGACGGACGGCGTGCTGTCCCCGGACGGCGCGTGGATCTGGTGGTTCGACGACAAGGACGGCGACGAGTTCGGCGTGTGGCGCCGCCAGCCCTTCACGGGCGGCCCGGACGAACCGGCCGCCGCGGGCCTGGACGCCTCCTACCCGGCCGGCCTCGCCCTCGGCCGTGACGGGCGTACGGCGGTCGTGGGCCGTTCCACGGACGATGACGGCACGACCATCCACCTCGTGCGTGCCGGCGAGGACCCGGTGGAGATCTACCGCCACCGCGAGTCGGCCGGCGTCGGCGACCTCTCCCACGACGGCTCGCTCGTCGCCGTCGAGCACACCGAGCACGGCGACGCGATGCACTCGGCGCTGCGCGTCCTGCGCCCCGACGGCACTGCGGTCGCCGACCTCGACGACACCGAGGGCGGCACCCGCGAGCTGGGCCTGGAGGTCCTCGGCTTCGCCCCCGTCGACGGCGACACGCGCCTGCTCATCGGGCACCAGCGCCGGGGCCGCTGGGAGCCCCTGGTGTGGGACGTGGCCACCGGCGAGGAGACGGACCTGGCGCTGGAACTGCCCGGCGACGTCAGCGCCGAGTGGTACCCGGACGGCAGCGGCCTGCTCATCGCGCACAGCTTCGAAGCCCGCAGCGAGCTGTTCCGCTACGACCTGGCCGGCCGCGCCCTGTCGGAGATCCCGACCCCGCCGGGCACGGTGTCCGGTGCGACGGCACGGCCCGACGGCAGCGTGGAGTTTCTGTGGTCCTCGGCGGCCGAGCCGTCGGCGGTGCGTTCCACGACCGGCGCTGTCGTACTCGACCCGCCCGGCATGAAGTCGCCCGGCTCGGTGCCGGTGGAGGACGTGTGGGTGGAGGGCCCGGGAGGCCGCATCCACGCCCTCGTCCAGAAGCCGCAGGGCGCGACCGGCCCGTTCCCCACGGTCTTCGACATCCACGGCGGTCCCACCTGGCACGACAGCGACTCCTTCGCCGCGGGTCCGGCGGCCTGGGTCGACCACGGCTACGCGGTGATCCGTGTCAACTACCGCGGCTCCACGGGCTACGGCCGGGCCTGGACGGACGCCCTGAAGCACCGTGTCGGTCTCATCGAGCTGGAGGACATCGCCGCGGTCCGCGAATGGGCCGTCACCTCCGGCCTCGCCGACCCCGACCGCCTGGTCCTCACCGGCGGCTCCTGGGGCGGCTATCTCACCCTGCTCGGCCTCGGCGTCCAGCCCGACGCGTGGACGCTGGGCATCGCGGCGGTGCCCGTCGCCGACTACGTCACGGCGTACCACGACGAGATGGAAGCGCTGAAGGCGATGGACCGCACGCTCCTCGGCGGCACCCCCGAGGAGGTCCCCGACCGCTTCGAGGCGTCCTCCCCCCTCACCTATGTCGACGAGGTCAAGGCCCCGGTCTACATCTCGGCCGGTGTCAATGACCCCCGCTGCCCGATCCGCCAGATCGAGAACTACGTCAAGCGCCTGGAGGCGCGAGGCGCGGTGCACGAGGTGTACCGGTACGACGCGGGACACGGGTCGCTGGTGGTGGACGAACGGATCAAGCAGGTGCGGCTGGAGCTGGAGTTCGCGGAGAGGCATCTGAAGGGGCGGGGGAGCGCCCATTAGATCGAGGGAGGGGCCCGGGGTGGTGTGGCGGCTGCGGGGCGCTTGCTCCAGGACGACGGTCCCGCGCCCGGTCGCCGCCGCCACCGCCGCGTCGTCCGGCAACAGGTGCGGACCGTGCTCCCCGCTGCCCTCGGAGCCGTCCGCACCGGCCGGGTCGTTGCTCGTCGCGGACAGCAGCGCCAGGGTGCACAGCCCCGGGTCGGCCACCTCGCCCTGCCGCGGCGGCTGTCGTTCCACCGCACGCAGCACGAGCCCTTCCGTCTGGGCGACCTTGCTGGTGCCCACGAGGGCGGTGGCGGCCAGCGCGGGCGCGGCCGTGTCGGCGTCGGACAGCACCGTCGTCGATGCGTCGAGGCCCGACCCCTGCCCGTCCCCGGAGGCCACGGCGGCGGTCTGGTCCAGCAGTTCCTCGATGTGCTGCCCCAACCGCCGGTTGTAGAGCCGGAGTACGAGGCGGAGGCGGGGGTTGAGCCGACGGGCGGTGAGGGCGGCGCGGATGTTGGTCTCGTCGTCGTGGTGGACGAGCGCCAGGGCCGCCGCCCGGTCGGCTCCCACCTCGGTGAGGACGGCCTCGGTGATCTCCGGAGCCGCCACGACCTGCTCGTTCGAGGCCGGTTCACCGCTCGTGCCGGTTCGGTTGACCGCCGCGTTCACGACCCTGTCGAGCAGCGCCGCCGAGGCCGCCCGGGCCCGTCCGACCACGGGCTGGCGCACCCGTCCCCCGGAGGGCGGTACGACGAGCGTGACCTGCTCGCCGTAGACACCGCGGAGTTCGGCGGCCAGCCGGTGCGCGAGCCCGTCGTCACCGCACACGATCATGTGCGTGGCCGGATCAGTCGGCTGACCTTGGTTCGGAACGCTCCCCACGAGGAGAAGACTGCCTCACCGGGACGGCCCGTTCCAGAAGGGGACGCTGTGGCGTGAACGCCCGGCCGTCGCCGTCCGTACGCAAGGGGAGGGAATGGGGCAACGCCCCCGCGCACCACCGGAGGTACCGGGCCCGTGGCCATCACGAAGACCGCCCCGCAGGACGGCGCAGAGCTCGGGGACGCCGAGAGGGAACGCGGCGGGGATCCGCAGAACGACACCGAGCGCGGGGACGCCGAGGGCGGGCGAGCCGAGCCTGGGGACACCGCGCCGGACGGCGGCAAGGAAGAGGAGGCCCGACACCTCGACTCCGCGCTCCTCCTGACCCTTCTGCTGCTGACGGCGGTGATGTTCCAGGATCCGGTCCGTGGGGCCCTGGCCGCACCGGTGATGCAGAGCTGGATGACGGTGTTCGTCGCGGTCATGGTCCAGGCGCTGCCGTTCCTGGTGCTCGGGGTGCTGCTGTCGGCGGCGATCGCGGTGTTCGTGCCGCCGTCGTTCTTCGCCCGGGCCCTGCCGAAGCACCCGGCCCTGGCGGTCCCGGTCGCGAGCGCGGCCGGCGCGGTGCTGCCGGGCTGCGAGTGCGCGTCCGTGCCGGTGGCCGGCGCCCTGGTCCGCCGGGGCGTCACACCGGCGGCGGCCCTGGCCTTCCTCCTCTCGGCGCCCGCCATCAACCCCATCGTGCTGACGGCGACGGCCGTGGCGTTCCCCGGCAAACCCGAGATGGTCCTGGCCCGCTTCGTCGCCAGCCTGCTGGTGGCCTGCTCGATGGGCTGGCTCTGGCACCGCCTCGGCCGCACGGACTGGCTGCGCCCCCCGGCCCGCGCGTCGTACGAGGGGCAGAGCAAGGGTGCGGCCTTCTGGGGCTCGGTCCGCCACGACGTGACCCACGCGGGCGGTTTCCTGGTGGTCGGCGCCATGGCCGCGGCGACCCTGAAGGCGGTGGTCCCGGCGGACTGGCTGGGCGTCGCGGCCGGCCATCCCGTGCTGTCGGTCCTGTTCCTCGCGGGCCTGGCCGTCCTGCTCTCCATCTGCTCGGAGGCGGACGCGTTCGTGGCGGCGTCCCTGACCCAGTTCTCCCTGACGGCCCGTCTGACGTTCCTGGTCGTCGGCCCGATGATCGACCTGAAGCTCTTCGCGATGCAGGCGGGCACCTTCGGCCGCGCCTTCGCCCTGCGCTTCGCCCCCGCGACCTTCGCCCTGGCCGTCGTCGTATCGGCCCTGACCGGAACGGTCCTGCTGTGAACCGCCTGGCCCAGACGGCCCTCCTCTTCCTGCTCGGCGCGACCCTCCTGCACGCCGGCACGACCGACCTCTACCTGCGCTACGTCAAGGAGGGCCTGCGCCCCCTGGTCCTCCTGGCGGGCGCGGTCCTGATCATCACGGCTGCGGCAACCCTCTGGTACGACCGCCGCAGCGCCCCCGCCCACGACCACCACCGCGAACCCCGCATCTCCTGGCTGCTCACGCTCCCGGTCCTCGCCCTGATCCTGGTCGCCCCGCCGGCCCTGGGCTCCTACAGCGCGGCGCACACCGGCACGGCCCTGACCAAACCCTTCGGCTTTCCGGCCCTCCCCACCGGCGACGCCCCCCTCCGCCTCGCCGTGGCCGACTACGCCGGCCGCGCGATCTACGACGACGGCCGCGCCCTCCGCGACCGCGAGCTGAAGATCACCGGTTTCGTCACCCTGGACCGCAAGGGCGCCCCCTACCTGGTCCGCATGGGCCTCAACTGCTGCGCGGCCGAT
Organism: Streptomyces sp. NPDC006265; assembly: GCF_040613555.1. Classification (NCBI taxonomy): domain Bacteria; kingdom Bacillati; phylum Actinomycetota; class Actinomycetes; order Kitasatosporales; family Streptomycetaceae; genus Streptomyces; species Streptomyces sp. NPDC006265. The sequence continues at coordinate 2,356 of NZ_JBEXSH010000036.1, read as the reverse complement.
GCCCAGCCGGTCAAGATCGCCCTGACCGGAAACGTCCCTCCCGTCCTGCGCCCGGACACATGGCTGGAGATCACCGGAACCTACACACCCCGCCGCACGAAGGACCCGGTCAACGACGGCCCGGTCCCGTACCTGGAGGTGACGACGGCGAGGCCGGTCCCCACTCCGCACGACCCGTACGACGAGACGTGGAACACCTGAACCGTTGTATGGCGGGAACCTGTTGGGGTACTCGGAAGGAACCGCTGATCAGCGAGGGGCAGGCATGACCACACTCCACGGCGAGCACACGGTGGGACTCGGCCGCCCGCTCCCGCCCGAGGCGGTCCGCGCGGAACTGGCGAAGGCCGACCACCGGGCCGGCCTGACCCTGGCCACCCTGGGCGCGGCCCTGGCCGCCCTCCTCACCGCGATCACCGCCGGCGTCATCACCCCCACCCAGTACGCCGCGATCCCCCAGCTCCTCCTGTGGACGGGCTGCGCGGCCTGCGCCCCGTCCCTGGTCCTCCTGAGCCTGGCCACCCGGTCCCATCCGGCCACCACTGCCGAAACCCCGCCCGAGCTCCTGACCCGCACGACCCACACGAAGCGCCGCCGCATACACCACGCGATGGCATGGGGCGCGGCGTTCCTCACACTGACCCTCGCGGGGACACTGGTGGGCATGCTTGCCTAGTGCCGCGGCAGGCAACGTTTGCCCGTTGAGGAGCGGCGTTTGGTGCGTGCTCTCGGCGTGCCGGCCGGAAGCCCTCGTACTGGACGTACTTGGGGTTTCGGCCGGTGCGGCGAGTGGGGGTATCCCCTGCTCGAGCGGAGTCGAGAGCGTGGGGGAGCGTGCCGGGCGTCGTGACGGGGCGAACGTTGCCTGTTGCGGCACTAGACCGCGTCCGCCGCTCTTGTCCACGGCAGGGCCGCCCGAGTGACTCAAGGACTCTCGCCGAGGGTGATCGTCCGACAGCGTATTGTGTTCGCTCCTATGATGGAGCACAGTGACGGTCGGCACCGAGACGGGCAGCACATGACGGAACCGCAGGTCGATTACGAGGCGGTCTTCCGCGCCCTGCCCGGCATGGTGGCTCTGCTCACCCCCGACATGGTGTATGCCGACGCCAACGAGGACTTCCTCCGGCTGGCCGGGCGCACTCGTGAGCAACTGCTGGGCCGCTACATCTTCGATGTCTTCCCCGAGAACCCCAACGATCCGGCCGCGGCCGGCATGCGGGAGACCCAGGCGTCGATGCTCCGCGTGGTGGCCACCGGCGAGCGCGACACCATGGCGCTGCTGCGCTACGACATCGAGGACCCCGAGCGGCCCGGCCACTGGGTCGAACACTTCTGGAGCCCCGTCAACGCACCTGTGCTGGGCCCGGACGGGCGGGTGACGCTGATCGCGCACCGGGTGGAGGAGGTCACCGAGCTCATCCACGCGCGCGCCCGAGCCCGCGGCGGCACGGGCGGCGGGAGCAGCCGGGCCCGCGTGCTGGAGGCCGAGCTCTACACCCGCTCCCGTGAACTGCAGGAAGTCAACGAACGCCTGCGTCTGGCCCATGCGCGTGAGCGCGAGGTCGCCCTGGCCCTGCAGGCGGCGATGCTGCCCGCCCCGGATCCGGTCGGGCACCATCGGGCGGCCGTCCGCTACCGGCCCGCCGTCGGCACCCTGAACGTGTGCGGCGACTGGTACGACCTGGTCGTCCTGCCCGGCGACCGCATCGCCGTCGCTGTCGGCGATGTCGTCGGCCACGGCCTGGAAGCGGCCGGTGTCATGGGGCAGCTGCGCAGCGCTCTGAGCGCGGCTGCTCGTGTCGCCGACGGCCCGGCTCGGGCGCTGGAAGCCCTCGGACTGTACGCCCGCCACGTCGACGGTGCGGAGTCGAGCACGGTGGTGAAGGCCTACATCGACTGGGAGACCCACACCCTCACGTACAGCAGCGCGGGCCACCCACCCCCCGCCCTGCTCCACCCCGACGGCACGGTGACCTTCCTGGACCAGGCGACCGATCCGCCTCTCGGCGCGCGCCCGGAACACGTGCCGCGGCCGGAGGCTCGTACGGTCTTCGCCGAGGGCGCCACCCTGGTCCTCTACTCCGACGGCCTGATCGAACGCCGGGACGAGGACATCGACACCGGCCTGGCCCGCCTCGCCGACTCCCTCGCCCGCCATGGCAGCGCCGACCCCGAGACCCTGGCCGACACCCTCCTGTCCGACCTCCTCCCGCCCTCCGGCAACACCGACGACACGGCACTGGTCATCATCCGGCTGTGAGCCGTGCCGGGGCCGGCGGCCATCCGGACCGGTAGGGGTGGCCTGCTCGACGGTCCGGGCCGTGGCCTCGCCGCACCTCGGACACACCATCCC
>NZ_JBEXSH010000035.1:0-21951 GCF_040613555.1 Streptomyces sp. NPDC006265 | reverse complement strand
GTCCCCTCGGGTGATCGCGGCGGGCTGACCGTCGTGCGCTGCGGGCGTCGCTGGGACGCCGCGGGGCACAGGGCCGTCGCCCCAAGGACAAGCCGTCTCAGCCGACTGCGCATCGTGCCCTCCGGCATCGTCGAGGGAAAGGAGTGTCGAGTGCAGGAACCCGATTCGAACGTCCGTCGGTTTCATGACAGCGGACTCCGTCGACGGCGACAGGGTTGCTCGTGGCCGATCTTCCCCCCCGGCTCTCGTCCTGCCCGGAGTCTTTCCCGGCTCTCGCCCTGTCCGGGGTCCTTGACCTCCTCGGGCGCTGAACCGAGGATCATGTGTCATGACGACGCCAGGACAGGGCAGCACGGTCGACGGAGTCCTGCGGCGCAGCGCCCGGCGCACACCGGCGCGCGTCGCGGTGGAGTACGCCGAGCGGACCTGGACGTACGACGAACTCGACACCGCCGTCTCCCGCGCGGCGAGCGTCCTTCTCGACCAGGGGCTGACCCGCGGGGACCGGATCGGCGCCTACGGCCACAACTCCGACGCCTACCTGATCGCCTTCCTCGCCTGCGCCCGCGCGGGTCTGGTGCACGTACCCGTCAACCAGAACCTGACCGGCGACGATCTCGCCTACATCGTCGGCCAGTCCGGCAGCACCCTGGTCCTCACCGACCCGGACCTCGCCGCACAACTACCTTCCGCCGTGCGGACGTTGCCGCTGCGCGACGCGGACGACTCGCTGCTCGCGCGGCTGCCGCAGGCGCCCGGGTACGACGGCCCCGAGCCGCGCACCGAGGACCTCGTGCAACTGCTGTACACGTCCGGGACGACCGCGCTGCCCAAGGGCGCGATGATGACGCACCGGGCCCTGGTGCACGAGTACCTGAGCGCGATCACCGCCCTCGACCTCAGTGCGGGCGACCGCCCCGCGCATGCCCTGCCGCTGTACCACTCGGCGCAGATGCACGTCTTCCTGCTGCCCTACCTCGCCGTCGGCGCGACGAACGTCATCCTCGACGCACCCGACGGCGACCGGCTCTTCGACCTGATCGAGGCGGGCCGCGCGGACAGCCTGTTCGCGCCGCCCACCGTCTGGATCGCCCTGTCCAACCGCCCCGATTTCGCCACCCGCGACCTGAGCGGCCTGCGCAAGGGGTACTACGGCGCGTCGATCATGCCGGTCCCGGTACTCGAACGGCTGCGGGAGCGCCTGCCGGGCCTGGCCTTCTACAACTGCTTCGGCCAGAGCGAGATCGGCCCGCTGGCCACGGTCCTCGCACCCGGCGAACACAAGGGCCGCCTGGACTCCTGCGGCCGGCCCGTCCTGTTCGTCGACGCCCGTGTGGTCGACGAGGACGGCAAGGACGTCCCCGACGGCATCCCCGGTGAGATCGTCTACCGCTCACCCCAACTGTGCGAGGGCTATTGGGACAAGCCCGAGGAGACCGCCGAGGCCTTCCGCGACGGCTGGTTCCGCTCCGGCGACCTCGCGGTACGCGACGCGCACGGCTACTTCACGATCGTCGACCGGGTCAAGGACGTCATCAACTCCGGTGGCGTCGTCATCGCCTCACGCCAGGTCGAGGACGCCCTGTACACCCACCCCGGCGTCGCCGAGGCCGCGGTCGTGGGTCTGCCGGACGAGCGCTGGATCGAGGCGGTGACAGCCGTGGTCGTCCCGCGCGGCGAGGTCTCGGAGACGGAACTGATCGACCACGTCCGCGAACGACTCACCCCCTTCAAGGCCCCGAAGCGAGTGGTGTTCGTCGACGAACTCCCGCGCAACGCCAGCGGAAAGATCCTCAAGCGGGAACTGAGGAACGACCTCGGCAACGGGTAGCCCGCACGGACCGGAGAACCGGGTTGTGCCGGACCGGCCCCGGACGCCAGGATCGACGGCATGCCGATCTTCAGTGCCCCGGACGGGACCCGACTCGCCTTCCACCTGCGCGGTGAGGGCGAGCCGCTCGTCGTGCTGCCCGGTGGGCCCATGCGGGCCTCCGCCTACCTGGGAGACCTGGGCGGACTGGACGCCCACCGGCAGTTGGTGCTCCTCGACCTGCGCGGCACGGGGGAGTCCGAGAAGCCGGCGGATCCCGGGACGTACCGCTGCGACCGGCTCGTGGACGATGTCGAGGCGCTGCGTCGCCATCTGGGACTGGAGCGGATGGACGTGCTCGCGCACTCGGCGGGCGGCAGCCTGGCCATGCTCTACGCTGACCGGTGCCCGCAGCGGCTGGGCCGGCTGGCCCTGGTCACCGCCACCCCGGGGGCACTGGGACTCCCGGCGACGGCCGGGGACAGGCTGGCGGCGGCACGACTGCGGGCGTCGGAACCCTGGTTCCCGGACGCGTTCCCGGCGTTCGAGGCATGGCTGGACGGCACCGGTGACTTCGACCCGGTGTTCCTCCCCTTCTTCTACGGGCGCTGGGACGACACCGCCCGTGCCCACGCCGACCGCGAGCAGACCGAGACCAACGACGACGCGGCGGAGGTCTACGGTGGCGACGGCGCCTACGAACCGGCCACGACGCGCAGTGCGCTGGCCCGGGTGAGGGCTCCCGTGCTCGTCCTGGCCGGTGAGGTCGACGGCGGTCCGAGTCCCTCGCTCGCCCGGCGTACCGCGGACGCCTTCCCGGCGGCCGAGTTCGCGGTGCAGCCGGGAGCGGGGCACTACCCGTGGCTCGACGACCCGCAAGGGTTCACGCGGCGCGTGGCCGCCTTCTTCTCCTGACCACAGACCCACCCGCCTCTGCTGCCGGCAGAGCGGCCCCCGCTCCGGGGCACTCCTCGCTACCGTGCCCGGTATGGACACAGCACCGCGTACCGCGCAGGCGAACGGCATCACACAGGCCTACCGCGTCTGGGGACCGCAGGACGCGGAACCTCTCGTCCTGCTGCACGCCCGCGGGACCGACGGCGCCGACTGGGCGTCGATCGCCCCGGCTGTGGCCACCGGGCCCGCCGGGCCTCGCCCTGTGTACGCTCCCGATCTGCGCGGACACGGCCGGAGCGACTGGCCCGGCGGATACGCGTACGAGACCATGCGCGACGACGTCCACGCCCTCCTCGGGGCGCTCGGCATCGACCGCGCCGACGTCGTGGGCCACTCGCTCGGCGGCGCCGTCGCCTACCTGCTCGCCCAGCGCAGACCGGGGCTCGTGCGGCGGCTCGTCCTGGAGGAGGTGCCCGCGCCCTTCCCGCTGGACCCGCCGCGCCCACCCGCCGAACGGCCCAGCGGGGAGACCCCGTACGACTGGGCGATGATCCTAGCCACCGACGAACAGCGCAACGCACCGAGTCCCGTGTGGTGGGACCACATGGGTCGGATCACCATGCCCACGCTGCTGATCGGTGGCGGGCCGAGCAGCCCGATCCCGCAGGAGCAGATCGCCGCGTTCGCCGAACTGCTCCCCGACTCCCGGCACATCACCCTCGACGCGGGGCATCTCGTGCACGAGACCCGTCCGGAGAAGTTCCTCGCGGCCGTGGCGGAGTTCCTCAGCCCTGCGGCCCGTACGCGGTCATGAACCGGTCGCGGAACTTGTCCATGCCCCATCGGGGCGCGTTCTCGGCCGGCTTGAGGCCGTCCGTCCAGCCCCAGTCGGCGACCCGGTCCAGGACCTTCTTGTCGTGGGCGACGATCGTCACCGGCACGTCCTTGCCGGTGTCCCCGGCGGTGACGGTCGGCACCGGCTGGTGGTCGCCGAGGAAGACCAGCACCGTGTCGTCGTCGCCGTAGCGCTCGACCCACTCGGTGAGGCTGCGGATCGAGTACTCGATGGCCTTGCGGTACTCGGCGCGGACCTTCTCCGGGTCCTTCCAGACCTCCGTGGGGTTGGTGCCCTCCTTCTTGATCCGGTGGAACACCGAGCCGTCGCCGAGGTCGTTCCAGTCGATCATCCGCGCGATGGGGGACCAGGGGTTGTGGCTGGAGGCGAGGATGATCTCCGCCATGATCGGCTCGCGGTCCTTCTTGCCGTGCTCCAGCCGCTGGAACGCCTCCATGCTGAACTGGTCGGGCACGGGCGTCCAGCTGAAGTACGGGCCCTGGTAGCCGAGGTGCTCGGAGTCGTAGATGTGGTCCAGGCCGAAGTACTTCCCCTCCGGCCAGGCCCGCCTCACACCCGGCACGACGCCGACGGTCCGCCAGGCGCCGGTCTTGCCGAAGTACTTCGTCAGCGTCATACGGTCGCTCGTGGTCAGACTGCGGTACCGCTGCTGGTTCTTGATCCACAGCCCGGAGAGGAAGGTCGAGTGGGCGAGCCAGCTGCCCGCGCCCGTCACCGGCGACTGCAGCCAGCCGCTGCGCGACTCGAACCCGGCCGCCTTCAGCCTGCCGGTGCCCTCCTTGAGCACGGCGTCGGTCTGCTGCGCCATCGCCGGGTCGTCGATCGCGACCCTGCCGTAGCTCTCGATGAAGGTGAACAGGACGTCCTTGCCGCGCAGCCCCGTGAGCAGCTGGTCGGGCGGCGTCTTCGCGAAGGCGTCCACCGAGGCCTGCTTCTCGAAGACCCGGGCGTCCGCGAGCCCCGCGCGCACCTGGTCCACCCGGTTGCCCAGGAACTCGGCGTTGCCCTTGGTGGCGACCGGCACGGTGCCGATCTGCACGCCCAGGGTCATGCAGGTGATCCACGCCGTGCCGAGGATCAGGACCGTGCGGCCGGCGACGGGCCGGTGCCGGACCATCAGGTTCGTCAGCCGCACCACCGCGAGCGTCGTGAGAACGAGCAGCGCGACGAACAGGATGATCACCCCGGTCACGGCCAGCACCTGGCCGGTACGGCCGAACGTCTCCCTCAGGAAGTCCGTGCCGTTCTCGATCAGGATCCAGTCCAGAACCAGGTCGAAGGGCCGGGCCAGGATCTGGTAGAAGCCCATGTCGACGAACTTCAGCACCGTGACCAGGCCCAGGAACACGCCCGTGACGACCGCCGCGATACGCCGGGGCTTCGACGGCAGCGCGAGCAGCAGCCCGGCGAGCAGCACGCCCTCGGCGGGGATGCGGACGAACGACGCGAACTCGATGCGCTCGATCCGGTTCGGCACGAGCAGCGCGAACAGCACGAGCGCACCGGCCAGAACGGTCGTCCCGACAAAGACGCCGCGTGCCGTACGGGGGTAGCGGCGCCGCCAGCCGAACCAGCCGGGCTTGGCCGTCGGTGACTGCTCGGAAGGGGGCCGCTGTGCGGAAGCGCCGCCCTCCGGGGAGTCCGTCGCAGCGCCGGCCTCCGGATCCGCCGTACCGGTGCTGCCCTCCGGATCCGCCGTACCGGTGTCGTCATCCGGTTCCGCCCGGCCCTCGGTCGTGTCCGAAAGCTGACGGGAGCGAGTGAAGAGCGACACCCGGTGGTCCTTCCGTGCGGTCTTGCCGGCATGGCGAACAGCGCTCGGGTGAGCGAGCCCGCCACCACCAGTACGTCCGCACGACACCTTAGGTTCAATGGTCCGGCCGGAGATTCACCCGTCCGCAGTCACCGCCACCTCCCGCGCCCACCGGTAGTCCGCCTTGCCGCTCGGCGACCGCTGGATGGACTCGGTGATCACCAGCTGGCGGGGGATCTTGTAGCCGGCGAGCCGGTCACGGCAGTGGGTCTGTATGTCCCGCAGTGAAGGCCGTACCGCGCCCGCGCGCAGTTGCACCACGGCCGCCACATGGTGGCCCCACTGGGCGTCCGGCACCCCGGCCACCAGCGCGTCGTAGACGTCCGGGTGGGACTTGAGGGCCTGTTCGACCTCCTCCGGGTACACCTTCTCGCCGCCGGTGTTGATGCACTGCGAGCCCCGGCCGAGGACGGTGACCACGCCCTCCGCGTCGACGGTGGCCATGTCGCCGAGCAGCACCCAGCGCTCGCCCGCCTTCTCGAAGAAGGTCGCGGCGGTCTTGGCCGGGTCGTTGTAGTAGCCGAGCGGCACGTGTCCGCACTGGGCGACCCGCCCCACCTCGCCGGCCGCCACCGGCTCGTACGTGGCCGGGTCGACCACCTGGGTGCGGGCGTTGACCCGCACCCGGAAGCCCCGTTCCGGGCCGGAGTCCTCGGTCGCCGTCCCGTTGAAGCCCGACTCCGACGAGCCGAAGTTGTTCAGCAGCATGGCGTTCGGCACCAGCTCCTGGAACTGCCTGCGGACCGTGTCCGACATGATCGCGCCGGACGAGGACACGCTGAACAGCGACGAGCGGTCGATGTGCCGCAGCGGTCCGCTCAGTGCGTCGATCAGCGGCCGCAGCATCGCGTCGCCCACCAGCGAGATGCTGCTGACCCTCTCCTTCTCCACGGTCCGCAGCACCTCCTCGGGCACGAACTTGCGGTGGATCACGACCCGCTGCCCGAAGTCGAAGCCGATGAACGCGGTGAGGGTGGACGTGCCGTGCATCAGCGGAGCCGTCGGGAAGAACGTGATCCCCGCACCGCCGGCCGCGACCCGCTCCGCCAGCTCCTCGGGCTTCTTCACCGGTTCACCGGTCGGGGCGCCGCCGCCGAGCCCCGCGAAGAACAGGTCTTCCTGCCGCCACATCACACCCTTGGGCATGCCGGTCGTGCCGCCGGTGTAGATGATGAACTGGTCGTCGGCCGCCCGGGCCGGGAAACCCCGCCCGGGCGCCCTCACGGCCTCCACCTGTGCGAACTCCACACAGGCGACCTCCGCGGCCCCTGGCGCCGGAGCCCCCACCCGGATCAGATGCCGCAGCTTCTCCGCCCGGGGACGCGCCGCGGCCACCCGGTCGGTGAACTCCGCGTCGAAGACCAGCGCCGCCAGGTCCGCGTCCCGATAGAGGTACACCAACTCCTCTTCGACATAACGGTAGTTGACGTTGACGGGGACGATTCGCGCCTTGAGGCAGCCCAGCACCGTCTGCAGGTACTCCACGCCGTTGTACAGATGGAGCCCGAGGTGCTCACCGGGTCGTATTCCGCTGTCCAGCAGATGGTGGCCGACGCGGTCGGCCGCCGCGTCCAGCTCCGCGTACGTCAGGCGGCGCTCCGCGCCCGTGCCCGGGTGGTCGGCGTACACCAGCGCCTCACGGCCGGGAACGACGTCGACGACCGACTCGAACAGGTCGGCAAGGTTGTACTCCACCGCTCCTCCTGACCCCGGGCGTGCCTGGCATCGGACGGTTCGCCGGTCATCAGAGCAAAGGGCGGTCCAACTGTGAAGGGCCCGCGCGAAAGAATCTGACTGTCTGTCAGAAAACCCTTGAAGTGCCACCCGCCCTCCTGCAACCTGTTCTCGTTCCATGAGAGGGGAGTTCGCCATGGGTGGGACGGAACACCTCACCGTGCAGCGCGAAGGCGCCACACTGGTGCTCACGCTCAACCGGCCGGAAGCCAGGAACGCGCTCTCACTGCCGATGCTCGTCGGCCTCCACGACGGCTGGCTCGAAGCCGACGCCGACGACTCGGTCCGCTCGATCGTCTTCACCGGCGCGGGCGGCTCGTTCTGCTCCGGCATGGACCTCAAGGCCCTCGCCGGGAACGGCATGGCCGGCGAGGAGTACCGCGACCGGCTCAAGGCCGATCCCGACCTGCACTGGAAGGCGATGCTGCGCCACCACCGCCCGCGCAAGCCGGTGATCGCCGCCGTCGAGGGGTACTGCGTCGCGGGCGGCACCGAGATGCTCCAGGGCACCGACATCCGCGTCGCCGCCGAGTCCGCGACCTTCGGCCTGTTCGAGGTGAAGCGCGGCCTGTTCCCCATCGGCGGCTCCACCGTTCGCCTGCAACGCCAGATCCCGCGCACCCACGCCCTGGAGATGCTCCTCACCGGCCGCCCCTACAGCGCTCGCGAGGCCGCCGCGATCGGCCTGGTCGGCCACGTCGTCCCCGACGGCACCGCACTGGGCAGGGCGTTGGAGATCGCCGAGCAGATCAACGCCTGCGGCCCGCTGGCCGTGGAAGCCGTCAAGGCCTCGGTCTACGAGACCGCCGAGATGACCGAACAGGACGGCCTCTCCGCCGAACTCACCCACGGCTGGCCGGTCTTCGACACCGCCGACGCCAAGGAGGGCGCCCGCGCCTTCGCGGAGAAGCGACCGCCTGTCTACAAGCGCGCGTAGCGCTGCGCCGGAAGTGGCCGGTTCAGAGCTGCGGGTCGTCGGTGGCCGAGCGCGCAGTTCCCCGCGCCCCTGAGGGGGCGCGCCCCGTGCACGCCGATTTCGAAGGAGGCAGGCCCTCGATGTCCGCAGTTCTCAAGGCGCCGCTTGTCGTCGAATTTCCCTTCACTCGCTCCCTCGGGTCCGTCCAGAGCGCCTTCCTGACCGGTCTGCGGGAACGTGTGATCCTCGGAGTGAGGACTGGCAACGGCCGCACCCTCGTCCCGCCCGTCGAGTACGACCCCGTCACCGCCGAGGAACTCCACGACCTGGTCGAGGTCGCCCCGACCGGCACGGTCACCACCTGGGCCTGGAATGCCGCCCCCCGCCGCGGCCAGCCCCTCACCACCCCCTTCGCCTGGGTCCTGGTCCGCCTCGACGGCGCCGACACCGCCCTGCTCCACGCCCTCGACGCCCCCGGCCCCGCCGCCGTGCACACCGGCATGCCGGTCCGCATCCGCTGGGCCGGCGAACGCGCCGGCGCCATCACCGACATCGCCTGCTTCGAGCCCTACGACGGCCGCCGGGCCGAACCGACGGGACACCCCGGCGAGTTCGAGGACCCCGTCACCGGCATCGTCGCCGCCGCCCGCCTCGACTACACCTACTCGCCCGGCCGCGCCCAGACCGCCTACATCAACGCCCTCTCCGGCCGGCGCACCGTCGGTGAGCGCTGCCCGTCCTGCCGCAAGGTGTACGTCCCGCCGAGGGGTGCGTGCCCCACCTGTGGGGTGGCCACGTCCGAACAGGTCGAGGTGGGTCCACGCGGCACCGTGACCACGTTCTGCATCGTCAACATCAAAGCGAAGAACCTCGACATCGAGGTGCCGTACGTCTACGCCCACATCGCCCTCGACGGTGCCGGCCTGGCACTGCACGGCCGGATCGGCGGCATCCCCTACGACGAGGTCCGCATGGGCCTGCGCGTCGAACCCGTGTGGACCGACGGCGCCCGCTACCCCGACCACTACCGGCCCACCGGCGAACCCGATGCGGACTACGACACCTACAAGGAGCTGCTGTGACGAGCGCACCGCGGGAGCGCGAGATCGCCGTCGTCGCCTTCGCCCAGACCGCCCACCGGCGCACCAGCGAGGAGCTCTCCGAGGTGGAGATGCTGATGCCGGTGCTCCACGAGGTCCTCGACTCCACCGGCCTGAAGACCGCCGACATCGACTTCACCTGCTCCGGCTCCAGCGACTACCTCGCCGGCCGCGCCTTCTCCTTCACCCTCGCCCTCGACGGCGTCGGCGCCTGGCCCCCGATCTCCGAGTCGCACGTCGAGATGGACGGCGCCTGGGCCCTGTACGAGGCCTGGACCAAACTCCTCACCGGCGACGCCGACACCGCCCTGGTCTACGCGTACGGCAAGTCCTCGCCCGGCTCCGTCCGCGACGTCCTGACCCGCCAGCTCGACCCCTACTACGTGGCGCCCCTCTGGCCCGACTCGGTGGCGCTCGCCGCCCTCCAGGCGCAGGCCCTCATCGACGCCGGCGACACCGACGAGCCCGCCCTCGCCGCGGTCGCCTCCCGCAACCGTGAGGCGGCGACCACCAACCCCCACGCACAACTGCGCGGCCCCCTGCCGCAGGGCGACTACCTCGTACAACCCCTGCGGACCGGCGACTGCCCGCCCATCGGCGACGGGGCCGCCGCCGTGATCCTCGCGGCCGGCGACCGGGCCCGGGAACTGTGCGACCGCCCTGCCTGGATCCGCGGCATCGACCACCGCATCGAGGCCCACGGCCTCGGCGTGCGCGACCTGACCGACTCGCCGTCCACCCGCCTGGCCGCCGAGCGGGCCGGAGCCTTCGAGCGGCCCGTCGACACCGCCGAGCTGCACGCGCCCTTCACCGCGCAGGAGATCGTCCTGCGCAGGGCCCTCCGGCTGGGCGAGGACGTGGACGTGAACCCGTCCGGCGGCGCCCTCGCCGCCAACCCGATCATGGCCGCCGGCCTCGTCCGCATCGGAGAGGCCGCCGCGCGCATCCACCGCGGCGCGTCCCACCGCGCCCTCGCCCACGCCACGTCCGGCCCCTGCCTCCAGCAGAACCTGGTCGCCGTACTCGAAGGGGAACCCCGATGAGCAAGGAGCCCGTGGCCGTCGTCGGCATCGGCCAGACCAGGCACGTCGCGGCACGCCGGGACGTGTCCCTCGCGGGACTGGTCCGGGAAGCGGCCCGGCGGGCGCTCGGGGACGCCGAGCTGACCTGGGCCGACATCGACGCCGTCGTGATCGGCAAGGCCCCCGACTTCTTCGAGGGCGTCATGATGCCGGAGCTCTACCTCGCCGACGCCCTCGGCGCCGTCGGCAAACCCATGCTCCGCGTGCACACCGCCGGATCCGTCGGCGGCTCCACCGCGCTCGTCGCGGCGAACCTCGTCGCGGCCCGCGTCCACGGCACGGTCCTCACCCTCGCCTTCGAAAAGCAGTCCGAGTCCAACGCCATGTGGGGCCTGTCCCTGCCCGTCCCCTTCCAGCAGCCCCTGCTCGCCGGGGCCGGCGGATTCTTCGCACCGCACATCCGCGCGTACATGCGCCGCAGCGGAGCACCCGAGACGATCGGCGCCCTCGTCGCCTACAAAGACCGCCGCAACGCGCTCAAGAACCCCTACGCCCACCTGCACGAACACGACATCACCCTGGACAAGGTCATGGCCTCGCCCATGCTGTGGGACCCGATCCGCTACTCGGAGACCTGCCCCTCCTCCGACGGCGCCTGTGCCATGGTCCTCACCGACCGCGCCGGAGCCGCCCGGGCCCCGCACCCGCCCGCCTGGATGCTCGGCGGCGCGATGCGCAGCGAACCGACCCTCTTCGCCGGCAAGGACTTCGTCTCCCCGCAGGCCGGGCAGGACTGCGCCGCCGACGTCTACCGGCAGGCCGGGATCACCGACCCCCGCCGCGAGATCGACGGCGCGGAGATCTACGTGCCGTTCTCCTGGTACGAGCCCATGTGGCTGGAGAACCTCGGCTTCGCCGACGCGGGCGGGGGCTGGAAGCTCACCGAGGCGGGTGTGACCGAACTGGACGGGGACCTGCCCGTCAACATGTCGGGCGGTGTGCTGTCCGCCAACCCCATCGGCGCCTCCGGCATGATCCGCTTCGCGGAAGCGGCGCTCCAGGTGCGCGGGCAGGCCGGAGAACACCAGGTGGACGGGGCTCGCAGGGTCCTCGGACACGCCTACGGCGGCGGATCGCAGTTCTTCTCCATGTGGCTGGTGGGCGACCGGCTCCCGGACTCCTGAAAGGTCCGCCTCACGTGCCCTGTTGGCTGTGGGACACGATCGCTAGGCTGGCCGCGGACGACGAATCGGGAGGAGCACGGACGTGGCCGAGACCACCATCCAGCAGCGCCCGCTCACGGGCTGGGACAAGCCGGAGCTGGACCTCACCAACGCACAGTGGCAGTCCAGCAGCCGGGGGCGGGGGGATGTCCAGATCGCCTTCGTGGAGGGCTTCATCGCCATGCGGAACAGTGCCCGCCCCGAGAGCCCATCGCTGATCTTCACGCCCGCCGAGTGGGGCGCGTTCGTGTCGGGAGCGCGGGAAGGAGAGTTCGACCTCACCTGAGGGCGCGGGCGACCCGTTTTGGACGGCCGCTGTCCGACGGCCGATCCGGGGGTGTTCCGCCCGCATTTCCGGACACGCGACCGGAGGCATCTTCCCGGAGCCACCGCCTGAGTCAGGCTGGCCCCCGGGAGGGGACGGTCGAATTCCGGAGGTGAGGACCCCATGAGCACCCTGCCTGTCGTCGCGGCGGTCGACGGTTCGGACGACAGCCTGCGCGCCCTGGACTGGGCCGTCGACGCCGCCCGCCGGCGCGCGGCACCCCTGCGCGTGGCACACGTACGCCAGTACGCCCACTGGGTACAGCTCGAGGTGCTCGCCGCCGGGCCCGCGGACCCGCGGGACGACTCCGTACTCGACCAGGTCCGCGCCCATCTGGAGGGCCGTCCCGACCAGCCGGACACGGAGTACGTGGGCCTGGTGGGCGCGGCCGGTGCGGTCCTGCCCGAGCTGGGCTCCGGCGCCCAGCTGCTGGTGCTCGGCTCCCGGGGGCGCGGCGGCTTCGCCAGCCTGGTGCTCGGCTCGAACAGCATGGCCGCCGCCCGCGACGCCGAGTGCCCGGTCGTCGTGGTGCCGCGGCCCGGACGCGAGGTTCACGGCGAGGCGCCGGGCGGTCCCGGCCCCCGGGTGGTCGTCGGCCTGAAGGTGGACGGCCCCGACGAGGCCACGCTCGGGTTCGCCTTCGCCGAGGCCGCCCGGCGTGCCGCCCGGCTCCAAGCGGTCGCCGCCTACCCGTGGCCCGCGCAGCCCTGGATGATGCCCGGGGAGATGCCCCCGCCGATCGTCGACCAGGACGTCATCGAGGACGAGACCCGCGTCCTCGCGGACGGCTTCCTCGCCCCGCACCGCGAGCGGCACCCGGACGTCCCGGTCGAGCTGGTCCCGGCGGCGGGCGACGCGGCCGGTTATCTCGTCGCGGCCTCCCGGGACGCCGACCTCGTCGTGGTGGGCCGGCACCGGCGGCGTCTGCTTTCGCCCGTCCGCATGATGGGCTCGGTGACGCACGCCGTGCTGCTGCACGCCGCCAGCCCCGTCGCCGTGATCCCGCCGTCGCCCTCGGAGGACTGACCGGCCGTAATGGATACGGTCGGGCCTATCATTAGCCGCATGTGGGAACCGATCAACAGGGATGCCCGGCTCGCCCTGGACCTGGCCCTCACCATCCGCCACGACGGCAACGGCGGCGTCACCGACGACCTGGCCGACCCGACAGGCCTGACCGAGTGGGTCCGGGCACGCCCCGAGCTGCTGCCGGGCACCGCTCCCGACCGAGCCGACGGTCACCGCGAGGGATTCGGCGCCGGCACGGCACCGCAGCCGGCCGCGGGTGAGGGCGCCGGTGTCGGGTTCACCGCCGATACCGCGCAGCTCACCGCCGTCCGCGAGCTGCGGGCCGCCGTCCGTGCGCTCTTCGCCCGGGCCGTGCGCCCCGGCGAACCGAGCCCGGCGGACGCGGCCCGTCTCGTACCCCAGGAGGAAGCGGTGCGGCACCTGAACGAGGCGGCTGCCCGCACCCCCACCGTGCCGGTCCTGGACTGGCCCGAAGGCGCCACCCCGCTCGTCCACCCCAAGCTCGTCCGGGCCGCCGACGATCTGACCGCGGTCCTCGCCCACGCCGTGATCGCGTTCCTCGCGAGCGCCGACCGCGACCGGCTGCGGGCCTGCCACGCGCCGCGCTGCGTGCGGTACTTCCTCAAGGAGCACCCGCGCCAGGAGTGGTGCAAGCCCTCCTGCGGCAACCGCGCCCGGGTGGCCCGCCACCACCAGCGGCACAAGCCGACCGCCCCGACCGACCCGTACCGTCCGAGTGGCTGACGGCACTCCCGGTACGGCACGACAAACCGGCCCCCGGTCCGCCGCCCGCCCCGCACTTCGCAGGCCGGGGCACGTACCATGGGCGACATGTCGTTCCTCCGCCGCCGCAGCGCCACCCCCGCCGGGCCCGACTTCGACGTACTGGCCATGGACCCGGGCGACTGGCCCGGCAACCTCGGTGCGGGACTGCTCCCCGCGCCCGACGGCACCTGCCAGGGCGTCTTCCTGCGCTACGACCTGTTCGGCGGCCGAGGGCCCGCGATGATCATCGGCAATCTGCCGGAAGGGTCCCCGGCCCGCGACGTCGAAGAGGGCCAGGTCCCCTTCGAGGTGGCCCAGCTGCTGCTGGCGCTGGAGAACGACGAGGAGGTAACCGTCGTCAGCACCGAGGACATGCCGGTGATGCAGGGCGACAACCTTCTGATCGTGCGCCGCGTCAAGCTCTCCGAGAGCCGGATCTCCTGCGTGCAGTTCGACCGCAGCGACAACGTCCTGGTGACCATCGCCGCCTGGGACCGCCCCATCACGGACGACCTCTACGCCCTTCTCAAACCGCTCCCGGCGGAACTCTTCCAGCAGGGCTGAGGCGGAACCGACCGCACACGAAAGGGCCGCTGTACGCCGACCTGGCGTGCAGCGGCCCTTTCGGCCCCGTCAGCGAGTGCCGACCGCCGCGCGCACGGCGCGCCGGGCCAACTGGCAGTCGTCGTGCAGCCGCCGCAGCAGCAGCCTCTGCTCCTCGCCGGTCGGCGCAGCACCCGGGTGGGCCATGCCCGGTGCCGCCGGGATCGCGTCGTGCATCGAACGCTGCACGGCCGTCTCGTAGGTACGGATCTCACGGGTCAGTACCAGCATCAGGTTCACCAGGAAGGCATCCCTGGACGCCGGCCCCGCCGACTGCGCGATCTGACTGATCTGACGACGAGCGACCGGTGCGTCCCCCAGCACCGACCACAGGGTCGCCAGGTCGTAGCCCGGCAGGTACCAGCCCGCGTGCTCCCAATCCACCAGCACTGGACCGGCCGGTGACAGGAGAATGTTCGACAACAGTGCGTCGCCGTGGCAGAACTGGCCCATGCCCTGCCGCCCGGCCGCCTGTGCGATGCCGTGCAGCAGCTTCTGCAGGTCGCCCAGGTCCCGGTCGGTGAGCAGGCCCAGCTCGTGGTACCGGGAGATCCGGGCCGCGTAGTCGAGCGGGGCGTCGAACGTGCCCGCCGGCGGCCGCCAGGCGTTCAGCCGGCAGATCGCGCCGAGGGCCGCTCTGATGTCCGCCCGGGGCGGCGCCTCGGCCGGGTGCCGCTGGAGCGCCGCCACCCGGCCGGACATCCGCTCGATCACCAGGGTGCAGTTGTCCGGGTCCGCCGCGATCAGTCTCGGCGCCCGCACGGGTGGGCGGTGCCGGACGAACGAGCGGTATGCCGCTATCTCGTGGCGGATCCGCTCGGACCAGGCGGGGGAGTGGTCCAATAAACACTTGGCGACAGCCGTGCTGCGACCGGTCGTGCCGACCAGCAGCACGGACCGTCCGTTGCGGCGCAGGATCTGCACCGGGGCGAACTCCGGGCAGATGCGGTGCACGGACGCGATCGCCGTGCGCAGCTGCGCGCCCTGGGGGCCGGACAAGTCGAGTCTCCCGCTGAGCGGTTGGGTGCCGATGACCGCGCCGCGCCGAGCCCTGCCCGCAGCGAGCACGGGGGCCGCCGGGCGCGCGGGGGCGAGGTAGGGGCCGCTGTCCGTGGGACGCGGGTGCAGCGACCGGGGCGGTGCGGACACGGAGGACGATGCTGCGTACATGGGCGAAACAGATCCCTTCGTGTGCCTGCGACGACAGCGCACCACCCGGCCCGGACGCCGGGGGGAACCCTGGGGAGTGCCCCTGGCGACCGGGTCGGGGTGGCGCATTCCTACCTGACACCGGATGGCCGGTGGCACACCATCTGGCGAACCCTGGCGAACCATGGCGAATAGTCGCCCGGCAAGTCTCCCCGGGCTACTGTCAACTCAGCCGAGAACCTGGGGGCTTGACGTGAGCGGACAACCCAACACCCGGCTCGCGGACCTGTTCGGCCTGGCCGGCTGGTCCAAGGGCGAACTCGCGAGGCTGGTCAACCGGCAGGCGGCGGCCATGGGCCATCCCCAGCTGTCGACCGACACCTCCCGGGTGCGGCGGTGGATCGACACGGGAGAGATCCCGCGCGATCCGGTGCCGCGGGTGCTGGCGGATCTGTTCACCGAGCGTCTCGGCCGTGTCGTGACCATCGAGGACCTCGGTCTGGTCCGGCACGGGCGTGCGGGGAAACGGCAGGGCGGCGGGAGCGCCGATGCTCCCGACGGTGTGCCGTGGGCGCCCGAGCGGACCGCCGCGGTCCTCACCGAATTCACGGGAATGGACCTCATGCTCAACCGACGCGGCTTGGTGGGCGCGGGCGCCGCGCTCGCCGCGGGATCCGCACTCAGCAGTGCCATGTACGACTGGCTGCACTCCGACCCTTCCCTGGCTGCCGACGCCCCCGACCTCGACCATCCCCTGCACGCCGACCCCGCTGGGTTCGACCGTTACGAGGCCGCCCCCATCGGGTCGCAGGAGATCGAGGAACTGGAGCGCTCGGTCGAGGTGTTCCGCGCCTGGGACGCCGCTCGCGGCGGCGGGCTCCAGCGCAAGGCGGTGGTCGGCCAGCTCAACGAGGTGGGCGGCATGCTCGCCTACCGTCACCCACCCCACCTCCAGCGGCGCCTGTGGGGCGTCGCCGCCAACCTCGCCGTCCTCGCGGGCTGGATGTCGCACGACGTCGGCCTGGAGCCCACGGCCCAGAAGTACTTCGTCATCGCCGCGCATGCGGCCAGAGAGGGCGGGGACCGGCCCCGCGCGGGCGAGGCGCTGTCCCGCGCCGCCCGCCAGATGGTGCACCTGGGCCGGCCGGACGACGCCCTGGACCTGATGAAGCTCGCCATGTCCGGCTCCGGTGACGAGGTGCTGCCCCGCACCCGGGCGATGCTCTACACCATCGAGGCCTGGGCACAGGCCGCCCTGGGCAAGGGCCAGGCGATGCGCCGCACGCTCGGGAGGGCGGAGGACCTGTTCGTCTCCGACAAGGCCGACGTTCCGCCGCCGGACTGGATGCAGACCTTCAAGGAGGAGGACCTCTACGGCATGCAGGCCCTGGCCTACCGCACGCTCGCCGAGGTCGAGCCGGGCGCGGCCGCCCATGCCCAGCACTACGCCGAGAAGGCCCTCGCCCTGCGGGTCGACGGCCGACAGCGGTCGAAGATCTTCGACTACCTGTCGATGGCGTCGGCCTGCTTCATCGCCGACGACCCCGAACAGGCGGACCGGTACGCGCGACTGGCCCTGGTGTCGATGGGATCCAATTCCTCCCACCGCACCTGGGACCGGCTCCGCCAGATGTACCGGCTCACCGCGGAGTACTCCGGCTACCCGAAGATCCAGGAGCTGAGGGAGGAGATCAAGCTCGCCCTGCCGAAGACGAAGAGCCGGGGCGGCAACCGTGCACAGGCCTGAGATTCCTAAGACATGACCCTGGCGACGAGCACACAGGCGTTGTCCTCGCGCGCGCTCTCGCCGAACTCCTCGACCACGGTCCGTACGCAGTCCTCCACGGTGCGGTCCCCGGTCAGGCGTGGTGCCAGGCCGAGGAGGAGGTTCGCGGCCGCCGAGCCGGTGTGCCCGGGTACCAGCCCGTCTGTGTGCAGGAGCAGCAGGTCTCCCACCTGGAGCGTCTCTTCGGTCTGCCCGTAGACGGCGCCCGAGGTGGCGCCGAGCAGGACGCCGTCCGGCGTGTTCAGCACGCGCCCCGTCCCGTCGCGGAACAGCAGCGGGGCGGGGTGCCCGGCCTGCGCCCACACCAGGGTGCGGGTGGCGGGCCGGTAGCGGCAGCAGACGGCGCTGCCCAGAGCGGGTTGCACGGTGGCGTCGAGTAACTGGTTCAGCCAGGTCATCAACTGTCCCGGCTGGGCACCGGCCATGGCCATGCCGCGTACGGCACCGAGCAGCATGGTCATGTTCGAGGTGACGCCGACCCCCTGGCCGGTGAGATCGCCGACGCTGAGGAGCGTTTCGCCGCCGGTGAGTTCGAGCGCGTCGTACCAGTCGCCGCCGATCATGGTGCTCGTGGGCGCCGGCAGATGCTGGGACGCGAGGTCGAGGGTCCTCGGGCCCCGGTGCGGGAGCCGCAGGGAGCCGCGCCACGGCGGCAGCACGGCCTCCTGCAGCTCGACCGCGAGCCGGTGCTCGCTCCGAGCGGCCTCCTGCCGGTCGTGGAGCGAGTCACGGGTCTCGCTCACCGCCCGCTGGCTGCGGCGCAGTTCGCTGACGTCGCGCAGCACGGCCCACATCGAGGCGGTGCTGCCGTCGGTGTCGAGCACCGGTTCGCCCATCATGTGCACGGTGCGTACGTCGCCGTCCCGGCGGCCGATGCGGAACTCGCCGTCGATGGGCCGGGCGTCGACGAGGCAGTTGGTGACCATCGCCGTCAGTTTCGGCCGGTCCTCGTCCACCACAAGTGACGGCAGTTCGTCGAGGGTGAGCGGGGGAGCGGCCGGGTCGCGGCCGAGGATCTGGTAGAGCTCCCCGGACCAACTGGCCTCGTCCGTCAGCAGGTTCCACTCGGCGCTACCGACCCGGCTGAGCAGGGAGCCCTGCGCGGGTGCGGTGGGTTCCGGGGCCGCCGTGGGCAGGGGGCCGTCCCGCAGCTGGGCCAAGTGCTCGTCGAGGTCGCTGAGTTGGTGCAGGGCGAGGTCGTACAGGGCGCGCTGCCAGCGATCGCGCGGGTGGTCCGATCCTTCTCCCGCGGCGTCGCGGCGCACCGCGTCCACATCGCCCTTGAGCCGCCGCGTCTGCGATATGAGCGCGTCGACCGAGCCGCGTCCGGGCGGCTGGGCGGCTGGGCGGTCCGCGGAGAGGTGGGACGGCATGACGCACTCCGATGCGGGGACGGTACGACCAAGGCGGACGGAGGGACCGTTACGACTGTTGCACAGCCCGCGACGCCCTGTAAGGGATTCGGCAACACACGATACGGTGGTGCTTCTGGCATATGTCACAGTCTCACGGAGTTACTCCGAGGTAGGTGCGGAGTGCGCCACCCGGAGATCCAAGTCGTAGATTACACAGGGCATTTGACGACCCATCGGGGCCGGCGTCGGGCTGTGGCGGGTGTTCGACGGCCCTGTGTTCGAGCCCGTGGTGGCGCAGGGGGCTCCAGGGCCGTCGTCCGTCACCCGGGGGAGGCCGGCCGGTGCGCCGGTCAGTACCGCAGCACCCCGGCCATGCCGTCCGCCTCCCCGAGGGCGCCGTCCGGTACGAAGCGGACGTCGGCGCCGGTCTCCAGGCACTGCTCGACGATCTCGTCCACGATGTCCTCGCGGGAGTCGAGGTCGTCGCTCTCGGCGAGGATCAGATGGTCCCCGGCGTCGCGGACCGTCACGCGGTAGTTCTCCTCGACGGCCAGCAGCCGGATCCGGCCGTCCCGGGCGCTCTGCCACAGCTCGTCGATGCCGGCGGCGAACGCCCGCCGCCCGCGGGCCGTTTCGAGGGCCCGGGTCACGGTGTCCGTGCTTTTGCGGGCCTCCGCCTCGATCACCGGGCGTACGGCCTGCCACACGACCTCGGGGGTCCCGTGCGCGAGCCCGCCGTGCGGGAGGTGGACCGCGCTCCGGGCGGTGCTGCCGACCTCGTCCAGCAGGGAGAGGGCGGCCGGTTCGCCGGTGACGTACAGCTGTCTCGGGTGGTCGCGCAGTACGGCGTTCATCGCGGTGTCGGCCTCGCGGAGGAACTGACGGGTACGTTCCTCCCGGAAGGCGCTCGGTGTGTCGCCGATCCGCTGCAGCCGCTCCGGGTCGAAGTTCTCCACGCGCCGGGTCAGCGGGAAGCCGCCGACCCGGGCCTCGGTGACCCGGTCGACGCCGCCGTTCCACAGAGTGGCGCGGTCCGCGGCGAGCGACAGAACCCAGATGGGGCGCCCTGCCGTCTGTGCGGACACCAGGTTGCGGGTGAGGAAGGTGTCCGAGACAACCACGCGTTCGGGTACGGGCCTGGCCAGCGACCACACCTGGTGCTCGCCGGGAGCGGCGAAGATCACCAGGCCGTCCTCGGCGTGGGTCAGGTCGACCTCGGACAGGGCCAGGTCGAGGTGTCCGGCGACCTCGGTGCGTCGCTCGCGGGTGACGGCCGGATCGGTCTCCAGCTGCTTCTTGGCCTCGGCCACCACGTTGCGCAGCCGGACCTGGTCCTGGGCCTTGTAGGGATCGCGCCGGTGTGTCGGCGTCAGCACGGAGACCGCGGGGTAGGGGCGCGGGCGCCGCAGTTCGGCAAGGGTCGCGGGACTCAGAACGCTCTCCATGACAGAACGATAGAGCGAATTCGCCATGGGGGCATTTGGGGCAATCGATCTCACTCGTCGTCGCGGTCGGAACCGCAGGAGCTGCCGTCGGGCGGGAGGGTTCCGTACAGCAGGAAGGCGTCGACCTTGCTGTGCACGCACTTGGACG
Source organism: Streptomyces sp. NPDC006265 (assembly GCF_040613555.1). Taxonomy (NCBI): domain Bacteria; kingdom Bacillati; phylum Actinomycetota; class Actinomycetes; order Kitasatosporales; family Streptomycetaceae; genus Streptomyces; species Streptomyces sp. NPDC006265. The sequence goes on along the minus strand of NZ_JBEXSH010000035.1, from coordinate 1,975 downwards.
AGCCGTAGCCGGTGTGGCCCTCGCCCCGGTTGTCGAGCACCACGGCCGACGGGCCGAGCCGCCTGGCGGTCTCCATCGTCCAGCGGTACGGCGTGGCCGGGTCGCCCCGGGTACCGACGAGCAGCATCCGCGGCGTGTCGACGTCTTTGACGTCGTCGCGGATGTAGTCGGTGCCCTTGGGACGGCCGTAGCACATCAGCACCTGGGTGAGCCGGTAGCGGCCGAAGACCGGCGACGCCTGCTCGTAGCGGGCGCGCAGCCGGCCGAGGTCCTCGGTGACCTGCGAGGCGGCGGGGCGATCGGGATCGTCCGCGCAGTTGACCGCCATCAGCGCCGCCGGCAGGTTGTCGAGGGGCACGTCGGCCGGGTCGGTGAGTCCGGCGTGCGGGCCGCGCCGCGACGGGCGGGTGAAGCCCCCGGACAGGAACGTCTCCAGGCCACGCGTGTCACCGTCTTCGAGGAGCTGTCCGATGGCCCGCTGCAGTGAAGGCCACAGCTCCCTGCTGTAGAGGCCCTGCCCGAGGGCGCCCGCGAAGTCCTGTCCGGTGAACGCCTCGCCGAAGTCGGTCGGCAGCGGGTCCTTGTCGAGCGACTCGACCACCTCCACGACGTGTTCCCGGGCTTCTCGCGGATTCCGTCCGAACGGGCAGGCGATGTCCTCGGTGCACCAGGTCAGGAAGCTCTCCAGCGCGGTCTGCTGCCCCTGGGCGCTCACCACCCCCTGGTCGGCCAGCGGCTCGGTCAGCGTGTCGACGCCGTCCAGCACCATCCTGCCGACCTTCTCCGGGTACTGGGCCGCGTACACCGCGCCGAGCCGGCTCCCGTAGGAGAAGCCCAGGTAGTTGAGCTTGTCGTCGCCGAGTGCGTCACGCATGACGTCCAGGTCGCGGGCGGCGTTGACCGTGCCGATGTGGGGCAGGACCGGACCCGAGTGCTCCGTGCACTCGGCGGCCGCCGCACGCAGCTCCTCGAGCACGGCCGCGGGATCGGCCACGTCGGCGTTGCCGTCCGTCGCGTCCAGGGCGTCGTCCGAGGCGTTTCCGCAGCTGACGGGCGAGGAGCGGCCCACGCCGCGGGGGTCGAAGGAGACCACGTCGTAGCCGTTCGTCAGGCCCATGAAGTCCTTGCCGCCCATGGCGAGTTGGGCCACGCCCTGGCCGCCGGGGCCGCCGAAGTTCAGCAGGAGCGAGCCCCGGGACTTGCCCGTGGCCCGGTAGCGGGCGACGGCGACGTCGAGGGTGCCCTTGCCCGGTTTGGCGTAGTCGAGCGGCACGGTGACCTTCCCGCACTGGAGGTCCTTGGGCATGTCCATGCCTGAGCACCTCGACCACGTGACCTTCTGGTCGTAGAAGCGTGTGAGGCCGGGCGGCGGGTCGTCGGCGGCCGGCAGTGCCGTGCCCAGCAGGGCGAGTCCGGCCGTGCCGGTGACCGCGCAGCGCCGTATCGAGGGGCGCGTGGACAGCTTGGCCAGCATCGGTGCCTCCAGGGACGCGGGGCGCCCCGCAGCGGACCGGGATCGGCGCCCTCGCTCACCATAAGCGGGCTCCGGAAGCGGCGCCTCCGGGCGGGCGGGGCTGCCGGGGCCCGCATATGAAGGGCTTTACCGCTAGTTCGACAACCGGGCCGCTCGATGGAGTGAAAGGCGGATAAGCCACAACTCGCACCGGACGCCCCGCGTTCTACCCGGTGCGGGTGAGTGCCCGCGACGATGTCTGGAAGGCAGGGTCCCATGAGACGGGTTACCCGAAACGGAGTGATCGCCGTCGCCGTCGCCGCCGCCTCGGGCGCGATGGCCGTGACCGTCCCCGCGTACGCCGGTTCCGGTGCCGACGGCTCGACGGCCGGTTCGCCCGGGGTGGTCTCCGGCAACACCGTCCAGCTGCCGGTGCACGTTCCGGTGAACGTGTGCGGCAACACCGTGAACGTGGTGGGGCTCCTGAACCCCGCCGCCGGCAACAGCTGCGCGAACGAGGAT